>NZ_CACSIH010000044.1:0-1431 GCF_902705805.1 Alteromonas alvinellae
TAATGCCGATCAGTTAAGAAATATTTTAGCGATCGGTTGACCGATCTTTTATAGATGTAAAAATCCGATGAGCATTTGCCATCGGATTTTTTTATGGATATCAAAACAGCGTTAGATACTGCTTTCAACGCCAGTACCCAGTTTCACTCATTTGAAAAACTCTCAACTTTCTTAGACCCTTCAATTATTGATGAGGCCTTTGTAGAAGCAGGTGTGGCAACCGTTAGAAAGCGTCGCTTACCGCTTGAGTCGGTAATGTGGTGTGTCATGGGCATGAGTCTTTTTAGGCAAGAATCAGTGTGGAATATTGCCACTAAGATGGATATCGCGTTGCCCGGTAAAGCACCGCTCGTAGCGCCAAGCGCTATGGTTCAAGCGCGTCAGCGCTTGGGAACTGAGGCCGTTGAACAGTCTTTTAAAAAGATGGCTAAACATTGGTACCAGCAGAATCAATTCGAAACATGGAACGGGTTGAATTTACTTGGTGTCGATGGTGTCGTTTGGCGAACGGCTGATACTGCGGAGAACCGTGAAAAATATGGCTCTGGTAGCACACAATATGGTGATACAGCCTTTCCTCAGATTCGCATGGTCTGCCAGATGGAACTGACAAGTCATCAACTTGTAAACAGTGCGTTCGATAAATATAAGTCTAACGAAATGGTGCTAGCCGAGCAGCTAATTGAAGACACGCCTAATCACTCGCTCACTATGTTTGACCGTGGTTTTTATTCGTTGGGCTTACTCCACCAATGGCATAGCGAAGGACAAGAAAGACACTGGATGATACCCGCCAGAAAAGGCCTCCAGTTTGAAGTATTAGAGAGCTATAGCCGTGTAGATAAACGGGTGAAACTAACAACCACACCTCAAGCGAGAAAGAAATTCCCCACGCTTCCCGATGAGATTGAAGCGCGACTCATTACGAAGAAAATTCGAGGAAAAGAGTGTCGAATTCTTACATCTCTTACCGATGTCATGCGCTATCCCAGTGACGAGATTGTAGACTTATACAGCCATCGCTGGGAAATTGAATTAGGGTACCGAGAGATGAAGCAGACGCTATTGAATAGTGAATACACGCTTCGGAGTAAGCGACCTGACATGGTTGAGCAAGAGTTATGGGGATTACTGCTGGCTTATAACCTGATACGAGTGGCAATGACTGAAGCTGCACTACGCAAAGGCATCTGGCCTAATCAGCTAAGCTTCAGCGGGTGTTCTAGCGCAGTGATTGCATTCCTTCTAACAACGGGGCTTACAAGCCCCGGGAAGCTGCCCGTGTTGTATGAGAATCTTATCAATCAGCTGACTTACTACGAGCTACCGACACGCCGAGAAGACAGGTTATATCCGCGATGTGTTAAACCTAAACCGGGTAAGTACCCCGCTAAAAAGAAAAATGCCAGTCAGCTTAACTGACTGGCATTA
>NZ_CACSIH010000045.1:0-1249 GCF_902705805.1 Alteromonas alvinellae
CAGGGCAAGATCATGAACATAAATCGTTCAATTGACGTTTGAATCGCCAACAACTCTGGACGATAGTAAGCGTCTGTGATCTTATACTCTCTTTTGCGGAGAGAGTCATGGAAACAGGCGCATTTGAACAGTTTTTTGGTGAGTTAGAAGATCCCAGACAGTCAGCCAAGGTAGCCCATCTATTTACTGATATTTTATTTTTGGTGGTATGTGCGTCCATCGCTGGAGCCAAAGGATGGGAAGATATCGAAGATTTTGGCGATCTGCATTTTGACTGGTTTGCCGCTAAGGGATTATTCAAGAACGGCTTACCGGTTCATGACACCATAGCGCGTGTGATATCGCGGATAGACAGTGGGCAGTTTCAGCGTTGTTTTATCGGCTGGATGCAATCGGGGGTGGAGTTATCCGAGGGGAAACTCATTGCTATTGATGGCAAGCGGCTTTGTGGCTCTTATAACCGGGAAAACAGGCAGTCGGCTATCCACATGGTTAACGCCTTTGCCTCAGAGAATAACGTCGTATTAGGACAGATTAAAACTCAGAGCAAATCGAATGAAATCACCGCCATTCCAGCTTTGCTGACTATGCTGGACATAAAAGGCTGTCTGATATCCATTGATGCAATGGGCTGCCAGAAAGAAATCGCTGAGCAAATTATTGATGGTGGTGGTGACTACCTTCTGGCCCTGAAAGGAAATCAAAAAGAGCTGCATGATGCCGTCCGTAAGGCGCTTTCTGGTGCGATAAATCAGGAAGTAATTTGTCTGGAAAAAGCTCACGGAAGAAGTGAAGCCAGAGCGTATCATGTAATGGAAGCGGGTTCGTTAACGGATAACTTCTGTGAATGGAAAGAACTGAAAACTATTGGTGTAGCACTGAGCTATCGGCAGACGAAACAGGGTAAAGAATCCCTTGAGTATCGTTACTACATTAGTTCTGCCAAGTTATCAAAAGCCCGATTTGCAAATGCAGTACGGAGTCATTGGGCTGTAGAAAACAGCCTTCATTGGGTGCTTGATGTCTCGATGAAAGAGGACGAATGCCAAATATATCGTGGCAATGCTGCTGATATATTATCGGGTGCGAGGAAGCTGGCCTTGAATATGCTTCGTGCAGAAACCACCAGAAAAGTCAGTATTCCTCGCAAGCAAAAGCGCGCACATGGCAGCACTGAGTACCTGGAACAGGTATTAACAGCGGGGTTGGGAAAGTTGAGTAAAAATTAAGCATTCATGCTCTCACCCTG
>NZ_CACSIH010000046.1:0-43918 GCF_902705805.1 Alteromonas alvinellae
CAGGCGACAACTACCTTGAAAAACGCCGGTATCGTATAGGCGCCAGTCGGTAACCGGCGCACCTGACACGCCCGCTGCGAAGTAATCGCCCGCTTTGAACATGGTCATTAGCGTCATGTAGCCGCCATAGCTGTGGCCATGAACACCAATACGCTCAGCATCAACGAAAGGAAGTGTGCGCAAAAACTCAACGCCTGCAACCTGATCGTCTACTTCAATAAAGCCCATTTTTTTATAAATAGGATCTTCAAAGCCTTTGCCGCGATAATTAGAGCCGCGGTTATCTAGCGTAAATACCACATAACCTTGGTCAACCCAGTGTTGGAATAGCAAACCACGGTTACCCGCCCAACTGTTTGTTACAACCTGTGCGTGCGGGCCGCCGTAAAGGTAAACAATAACAGGGTGCTTCTGTTTAGGATTTTGCTTGGCACTGTCAGGCGTGTAAATTCGATACTTAAGGGTTGCGCCATCTTTTGTAGTGATGTCACCAAACTCAGGTGCCGTCCAGCTATCCATGTAAGCGTGCAGAGGGTGGCCTTCTTCAACTTTATTTTCTTCAAGCCAGGTAATTCGCTCGCCGGTGGCACTATTCAGGCTAACTTGTGCAGGAGAGTTAATGGTTGAGAAACGGTCGATAAAGATTGAGGCATCTTTACTGAATGCCGCGCTGTGATACGCGCCTAGTTCAGTGATACGCGAAATCTCGCCGCCATCTAATGGCACGCTGTAAACATGGCTTTCTAGTGGGGTGTCTTTGCGGCCAGAGAAATACAAACGGTTGTTTGCAGTATCAATAGCTTCAACGCTGTCCACTACCCAGTCGCCTTTGGTTAATTGCTTAACCAGCTTGCCGCTGTTGTTAAATAGGTAAAGGTGTTTAAAACCGTCACGCTCAGACGCCCAAATAAATTGGCCTTTGTCTTTTAGGAAGTAAAGGTCGTTGTGCAGGTTTACCCACGTGTTGCTTGATTCTGTAAGCAGCACGTTTTCTTTTTTACTGTTAAGGTCGAACGCGCGAAGCTCCAGTGTTTGCTGGTCGCGAGTCTGCCACTGGTAGGTAAAGGTGGTGCTATTTGGCATCCACTTACCGCGGGCAAAATAAATGTCTTTGTCTTTACCTAAATCAACCCAGGTGCGATCGCCAGAGTTGATGTCTTGAACAGCAAGTTCCACCAATACGTTTGGCGTACCCGCTTTCGGGTATTTTTGTTCGATAAGTTTGATGTCGTCAGCATAGATTTCAGAACGCGTGATCACATCTACCGGGCTTTCATCAACTTTGGTAAAAGCGATTTTAGTTTCATCTGGCGACCACCAGTATCCGGTCATACGGCCCATTTCTTCTTGCGCCACAAATTCGGCCATACCAAATTTAATGTTGTCGCCACCTTCTTTGGTAATTGCCGTTTCTTTACCCGATTCAATGTGTTTTACATAAAGGTTCTGGTCGCGAATAAAAGAGATGTAGTTACCTTTTGGTGATAATTTAATATCAGTTTCAAAAGCGTCAGTATCTAAAAGTTGCTTCGCCCCTTTTTCGCCCAGCTTGTGATAAAACACATCGCCACCTAATGGGAAAAGTAATGCTTTACCATCGTCCGACCACTGGTAGCTTACAATACCGCTGCCAGATAAACGCATACGCTCGCGTCGCGCTTTCTCTTCATCAGAAAGCACCTCTTCGCCGCTTTGTAGGTCGTTTGAGTCGAAAAGCATGCGAGTTTGGCCACTTTCAATATGGTATTCCCATAGATCTAGGCGCTCGTAGTCGGTTTGCTTACCTTTAAGAAATGTTACCCGTTGACCGTCAGGTGATACTTTTAACGAACGGGGTGCGTTGCCATCGAGTGAAGGAGAAGAGAAAATACGCTCAATAGTGAGCGTTTCAGCGTTTAAAGCAGTAGAGAGCATAGCGGCTCCAATTAAAAGGGCTTTTTTCATTTTTATCTGCATATTTGACTGTCGAAGGTTTGATTGTAGTTATATCAATTTATGATACAAGGTGCGACATATGAAATCCGCAATGGTGCTAGGAGCGACAGGTTTAGTGGGACGAACGCTTGTAAATATGCTGTTACAGGATAGACGGTACAATGAGGTAACCTGCTTAGTCAGAAAACCGCTCTCCTCCAGTATGTTTAACGACCCTCACAATCGCCTAAAACCTGTAGTTATCGACTTCGACAATCTACAGGACTATCAAGGCTACTTTAGCGTAAACCATGTGTATTGCTGCCTAGGAACTACACTTAAAAAGGCGGGGTCCAAACAAGCCTTTCGCCGCGTTGATTTTGAGTATGTGCATGTTGCCGCACAGCTTACCCGTGCACAGCGCGCAGACAGCTTTGTATGGATATCTTCGGTTGGCGCTGATGCTAAAAGCAGTAACTTTTATTTGCGCGTAAAAGGTGAGCTAGAAAACGCGATCATGCGAATGCCGCAATTACCCCATGCCTCTGCAGTGCGTCCTTCATTACTGTTGGGCGAGCGCGATGAATCTCGAACGTTGGAAGATATAGCGCAGAAAACCGCGCCTATTTGGCAAAGTATTATGAAAGGGCCGCTAAAGAAATACCGCCCCGTTCATGCCGTTGACGTGGCTAGAAACATGATGTCGCTGCAGCGCTGGAAATAAGCGCTCGTAGTAAATGTCACAACGTTAACGTGAAGCACAACCCGACTTGGTATAAAATGCGCGCCTTCTAACGCATTAGGTAATACGACTTTCTTATGTTCCGCTGTAAACAATTCACAGTAGCGCAAGACAAGTGCGCCATGAAAGTGAACACCGACAGCCTGATTTTAGGAAGTTGGGCTGAGCCAGGTCCGGCGACGCATATTCTAGATATTGGAACGGGTAGTGGCATTCTTGCGCTGATGATGGCGCAAAAGTCGGAGCATAGTTTTCATAGTAGTGCCGATGAACAGCGTGTTGACAATCAGAGAGCCGTTCGAATAGATGCGATAGAAATTGATGAAGATGCAACGGCGCAGGCCGCGTTGAATTTTAAAAATTCAAAGTGGGCTAACCAATTATTTGCCCGCTGTTGTGATGTAAATAGTTTTACATCGCCCTATCTGTACGATGTCGTCATTTCAAATCCGCCTTACTTCGATTCGCCCGCCAAACGTTCAAATGCTTACAACCAGCAGAGCCAATCTCGAAATTTGGCAAGACAGACTTTGGCGCTTAGTGCAGAAGAGTTTTTTGAGGTCAGCCAAGAAATGCTTGAATTAAACGGGCATTTGTATTGCGTTTATCCTTTTTCGCTAGAAGCAAGGATAATTCAGATCGCCGCTTCCTATGGCTTGGTGTTGGAAAAGCAGCTTTACGTCAAGCATGAATCTAAAAGCGCTCCTTACCTTTGTGCATTCCACTTTAGAAAACTAGCGTTAACTTCCACACTTTCGCCAATTGAAAATGTCGGGGTAATTACTGAAGAGGCGAGTAAGACGACATTAACGATTAGAGACGCGCAGGGCAATTACACATTTGAATACAAAGCCCTTTGTCAGCCTTTTTACCTTAAATTTTGAATGAGCTTATATAAATGAACATAATCGCAGAAGGCTTTGGCGCGATAGCCGTTGTATTGAATTTTATTGGGTATCGCCAAACCAATGTAGACAGATATTTGCTTATTTCTGCCTTTGCCTTAAGCGCACTTAGCGTGCACTTTTTTATGCTAGACGCTATGGCCGCAGGCATCGGTACTCTACTTGCCAGCGTTCGTAACTTCATTGCTATCAAACACAGAAGCAACGCTATTTTATTTTTCTTTGTTACGGTGAATTTAGGCTTTCTGGCTTATGAATGGTTTGTACTAGATCACAGCTGGATCATTTTCATTGCCTATGCGTCGTCACTTATTTTTACAGTGGGATCACTGGTTATTCGCAACACACATACTATTAGAAAAGTCTTTCTTCTAGCTGAAACTTTGGGGCTGCTGTACGCCATATCTGTAGGCAGTATTTTTGGCACAGTATTCAACGTAAGCAACTTGATCAGCATTATTAGTAAGCTTCGCAAGCCATAAATATACCGTTCAATACCCTTATCTTATCAATTAGTCTAACTCTCCTCTCTTTTTGCTCAAAAAAAGAACGTGTTTTTGCGTTTAGAATACTTGAAATTACTTAACCAAATGGTCAGTTAATTTTCTGTTTTGTTTCTCTATGCCGCGTTTTTAAAGGGGGATACCAAAGTTCAATGGGCTAAAGTTCAATATCATATTCCTAATATAAGCGTATCATTTCCTATCAGTAAGTATGGTTTCAGCAATTTTTCCTCTGAATATGTGGAAGTAAACTCGACGTGTAGTAATGAGGGGAGTATGCGCAGTGAAATTAGTGGAAAATACACAACAATCTAATCAGTCTGACTTGCTTGAGCAATCGTTTCAAAGTGCGATAGACAAAGGCACTGCGGTTAACGTATTTGAGCGCGCAAGGCATTTTCGCAATGCTGTCTCGGCAAGCGAGCAACCTCGTCTAGTTGAGACTCGAACAAGTCTAGAAACTGAAAACCTGTGGAAGAAACGTCTCAACCTGCTACTTGATGCAGAGAATAAACTTATTAAAGTTATACGTTTACGTAAAATTACTGGTATATTTACGGTATTGAGCATGGCTATGTTTTTATTTTCCCTGTATTTAGCACCGTCTATGTCGCCAGTCGTTTTCTATGTTCTAAGTGCGGTCGCCGCTTTCGGAATTGCGACGTACCCAGCGTGGTTCTTAGTATCTAAGAGCGACAGAAAGCGCAGAGATCATATCTCTAGTTTGTTTTACAAGGGCAATCATGAGGTAGAGATCGCAGACGGAAAGATGACCTTAATCAACAGGGCGAACTATGCAAGTGTAACGCACATACACATACTGGATCGCAACGTTGGATCATTCGCAAACACATAAACATCACTACACGTCACACCTTACTGCTGTTCTACTAGTAGCGTCGCTCTTTCTTGGGGCGCTACTTTTGGCTCCGATGGATGCACTCGGGCAACTCCTAGCTTCCATTACTATTCTCATTTTCATATCGCTTTGCAGTAAAGAAGCGAGGCATTCTCAAAAATACCAGAACTTATTCAGAGTACTTGCGCTCGTTCTCGCTATAGCACTTAGCGTGAGGTATTTATTATGGCGTGGTATTTACACGCTCACGTATTCTGATGTGCTTTCAATGATTGCAGTTTGGCTATTGTTTGGCGCAGAAATTTACGCTGGGATAACTTCCGTATTGGGCGCAATCGTGAATGCTTTTCCTTTAAGTCGTCCTCTTCTGACATTGGAAGGCGTAGACAAATCTACGTTGCCGAGCGTTGACGTAATGATCCCAAGTTATAACGAAGATGAAGAGATACTAGAGGTCACAATTCGTGCCGCACAAATGCTGGATTATCCAAAGGATAAGCTTTACATCCATTTGCTTGACGACGGCGGAACAGATCAAAAAATCAATGCAGATAATCCGGTTTCAGCGGCCTCAGCAAAGCAGCGAAGACAGGACCTCCAAGCGCTTTGTTCGCGCCTTGGTGTAACGTATCACACGCGTGAAAAAAATGAATTCGCCAAGGCGGGTAATGTTAATAGCGCAATACAAAACACGACGGGTGATTTAATTGTAATTCTTGACGCAGATCATGTGCCCACTTCAGATTTTCTAGATAGAACTGTTCCTTGGATGCTTAGAAATGAAAAAGTGTTCTTGGTCCAAACCCCTCATTTTATGGCTAATCCCGATCCTGTAGAGCGAAACTATTTCTCGGCATTTACCCGTATGCCGTCTGAAAATGACATGTTCTATGGCACCATCCAAAAGGGGCTAGACTATTGGGGGAGCTCATTCTTTTGCGGTTCAGCTGCTTTAATGCGAAGGAAGCATCTGGACTTGGTGGGTGGAATCTCGGGCGATTCTATTACAGAGGATGCAGAAACTGCGCTTGATTTGCATAAAATGGGCTATGAGTCAGTATATGTTGATCGGCCAATGGTAAGCGGACTCGCCCCTGAAACATTTGATGCATTCATTCAGCAACGTATGCGTTGGGCGCAGGGAATGACGCAAATTTTATTACTAAAAAAACCATTCAAAGCGGAAGGCCTGAAATGGTACCAGCGGGTGGGTTACATGAGTTCAATCATGTTTTGGCTGTTTCCTTTCGCCCGTATTATTTTCTTGCTAATGCCGCTGGCATACTTGGTTTTTGGGCTTCAGGTGTATCACGCGTCATTACTTGAAATTTTTGCCTTCACTATACCTCACGTTATCGCTACCTACATGATATCAACCATGCTTTTTGGTCGAACGCGGTGGCCGTTGGTCTCAGAATTATATGAAATATTACAATGTGCTTTTACGTTGAATGCCTTGGTAAAAGTCTTCCTAAAACCTCGTGCTCCTTCTTTCGTTGTAACGCCCAAAGGAGAAAGTCTGGAAAAGACATTTGTGTCGCCACTTTCAACCGTCTTTTATTGGCTTATTCTGGTCATCACTTTCGCACTAGGCTCTGGTGTTTATAAATTTATCACTGAGCCGATCACCCGAGAATTAACTGTAGTGGTAATGCTTTGGAACGTGTTCAATTTAATATTACTGCTGTCTGTACTCAGTGTATTATTAGAAAGAAAGCAAGTTCGTAGCCAGGCACGCTTGCCCGCTACCAATAGTGTGGTTATCAAGAGTGAGAACGGTCAAGGATGGGTGGGTGATTTAGTAGACATGTCGCTTGGCGGGGCTCGGCTTCGATTAAAGGGAGAAGGCGCTTACGTGCCCGAGGGGGCGATATTAACCTCATGGAGCCACGCACTAAGTAGAAACGTACATATTCCTATAAATGTGCTGCATTACGATAGTAAGTCAAAAATGCTCCGTGTACGCTTTATGCCTCAAACCGAAGAACAGGAAAACGAAGTCGTCGCTTATTCACTGTGCGATAGTCTGCGCTGGATGTCGTTTCAACGAAGAAGAACTAGAGCTATTTCTTACTGGTTCGGCGCAAAACATGTATTGAAAGTTGGGTTAAAGCCTGTTTTATTGCATTTGCTTGTATTGATTGGGAAATTCGCTATGAAATTAGGCTTGCTTGTTAAACTGCCAAAGGAAAAACAATGATAAAAAAATACCTTTTGTTTATCGTGTGCTTGTGCATGCCTTTTACCCTGGCGGCGCAAACCGACACGTACCGATTAACTGACTTCTTTGGCGGTGAAAGTACCGTACGGTTGTTGGGAAAATCCGCCTCTATTGATATATCAATCCCCCTGAGCTCAGTCACTGATGTAGATAGCGCGTTATTAACATTAGAAGTGGTTAGCTCGCAGGCGTTAATCAAAAAGCGTTCTAAGCTGTATGTGAGATTTAATAATGCGACCATTGGACAGATTGCGTTCGACCCAGACAGACCTTCTCTCGTATCTGAAATTGCGATCCCTACTTCATTATGGCGAGCCGGGTTTAACTCTCTGACACTAGCGGTAAGTCAGCACTACGCCGAGCAATGTGTTGACGGCAGTGCACCTGAGTTGTGGAGCGAAATTAATGCATACAATTCAACGCTAAAAATTGCGACGTCGGTGAATGAAAAGCGCTTCACATTAGATGAGCTGAGCGGATTCTTTAATCCAGGAATTGGCGGACAACGAAACGTTCAGCTTTACACGGCGCGAGAAGCTGATGATCAAATTAAATATCAGACACTTCCCATTGTCTCGCAAGCACTGTCTCTTAGGAATCAATATCAGCCGCTTATTATCGAGCATGACAGCTTTGATGATGGTTACGTTTTGCCCCAGCTAGAAGACACAGAAAATAGTTTTTGGAACGACCAAAATGTTGCTCGCTACGAGCGTGCTGCATGGTATCTCAAAGCCAAGCAAAAGCAGCCTGTTCATATTCTAGTTGGTACAGTCGACGCGTTATCACCTGTGCTATCTGACGAAGTGATTAACGACATTGATGGCGCGTTTCTAAAAGCACAGCGCACCCCAGCGTTCGTTCAGGACAGCAAGGTTATTGTACCGGCTAGCTACCGCCTTATTGTCAGCGGTACTACGCAAGATGAAGTACTTGAAGCAGCGAAAGCCTTGGCGGTAATGGACGATGCGATCAACCCTATTTCACAAGTCACCGTACTTTCACAGTCACAAATGCAGGCGGAAACACTGCAGCGTCATCGCATTCTGAACCCTGACAATCACTACACATTCCAAGACTTTGGTGTGGCGACCACTCAATTTAGGGATGAGGGGAACTTCACTAAACGGGTGTCATTCAGATTACCTGCAGATTTTTATGTACCTGAGAACGCGAGCGTGAGCTTGCTCTTAGACTTTGGATATGGCGCAGGTTTTGGGCCAGGGTCGGTTATGAATGTCAGCGTGAACGATGAACTTGTACACGGTTTGTCTCTTAATAATGTTAACGGACAATCTTACCGAGACTATCAGCTAAGAATACCTGCACGGTTCTTCAAAGGCGGGACGAATAATTTAGACTTTGCGGTAACCATGAGAGCGCCATTGGCAGGCGTGCCTTGTGATGATATACCTGGTTCCCACCTCGTATTCCAACTTGATGATTCTTCGGCTATAAAGCTCCCTGATGCAGGAAACGTGGCAGTTCAGCCCAGTCTTGTTTTGCTTTCAGAAACGGCTTACCCGTTTGTGCGCTTTAAGTCAGCCCCAACGTCAACCATTGCGATTCCTTCAGATGACTACTTAGATACAGCGTTGACTCTTTCAGCAAAATTAGCGCAAGTAGCTCAAGTGCCTTTACTAAATGTGAAAATAGCAACTGGAAACGACATTACAACCGAAGGTTCTGTGATTGTTCTAGGCACCCCTGAAAGCTTAACGAATATTGAGCAGGCTGAATTCAGTACGGCCATTGAGGCAACCAAACGCTGGTCTTATCGGTTACAGAACAATCTTTACAATCGCGTAAGAAACCTGACTGACGATCAGTCTTTCAAAGAAATGCGCATAGACGGCCATACCGTTCAAGAAAGCGACTTAGGTGAGCAAGCTGTGCTTACTGCACAGGTAAACCCAGTTTCATCACAAACTGATACCTTGTTCATTATTGCAGCACAGACGCCAGAACTTCTTAAAGCTAGAGTCGAGGATCTGGTTAGTTTGTCGATGTGGGGGCAGATGGCAGGGGATTTCTTCGCATGGAAAGATGGTCTTTCGCCATCACTCATCATGCAGGTAAGCGATAAATATGAAGTGGGTGAAGCCGACGACAGCTGGCTGCATTTACGACTATGGCTGTCTAACAACCCGTGGTATTGGTTAATAGGCTTTATATTGGTTGTATTTGTTGTAAGCCTACTTATTTATCTGTTGCTTAAACGCAGAAATAAACAAGTGCAAGACTCATGGTAAAGCTGCATTACGCAACAAAAGCGACGCTAGTGATAGGTTTTTTGTTCCTGTTGGCGTCGTGCTCTACCAAGGAAGATAGCGAATTCAAGTCTCAGTACATAGCTTATAAGGCATTGTTTGTTGACGGCGGGCGCGTGGTAGACACAGGAAATGATGATGTGTCTCACAGCGAAGGGCAAGGATACGGTATGCTCTTTGCCGTCGCCGCCAACGACAAAGACACCTTTGATGCATTATGGCTCTGGACCCAACGTACGCTCATGCGCGAAGACGGGCTATTTAGCTGGCGCTACCGACCTTGTGTGGATAATTCATCTTCTTGTATCGATGACCCTAATAATGCTTCTGATGGTGAGATTCTTATTGCCTGGGCACTATTGCGTGCCAGTGAAAAGTGGGGCGTTGATAGGTATGAGGAGGACGCCAGAAATATCGTACGTGCTGTAGAACGGAAACTTTTGGTGGTGAATAATAACAGTGTAGTGCTCTTGCCGGGGGAATACGGATTTGCATCTGACCAAACCGGAAATGCCAGCCTTCAGCTAAATCTGTCCTATTGGGTTTTTCCCGCCATAACTGACCTGTCTTCGCTGTCGGATACACCGTCACGTTGGGAAAGCCTGTTCGAGTCGGGCTTGATCTTGCTGTCGAATATGCAGTTTTCTACCTACCAATTGCCCAGTGATTGGGTGCGTTTCACCCCTAATAGTGCTGAGTCCGATAACAGTATAATTGGTGCGTTAAGTTTAGATAATGTGATATCGCCTGAGTTTGGTTTTAATGCGATCCGTATACCGCTTCAGCTTGCATGGTCCCCACGTTTTCGCCAAAACGCTAGGTTAACTGAGAAGCTACTTTCTCCCTACTATGCATGGTGGGCGATAACGCCTACGCCAGCTACCATCAACCTGTTAAACGAGGAAACAGCTGAGTACGAAATGTCTAAGGGAATGCGTTCAGTGCAGATGGCCGTAAACAGCTTGATGAAATCAGAAGAAAAGCAAAGGCCAGAGTGGCCTGAGATCAATCGAAACATGGATTATTACTCGGCAAGTTTAACGCTGCTTTCTATGCTAGCAGTTTTGGATAACGCATCGTGAAAACTCGGTTTACTCGCACGTCTTTGTATCTGGCACTAGGCGCTTTGGCCACGTCACTTGTATCGGTGCAGGCATACGGACAAGCTAAAACAACGTACAAAGAAAAAGATCTGGGTATATTACCTGCACAACAAGATCAGCCGGATTTAACAGGGCTTTGGTACCATATTAATGAGCGACAGATTCAGCAGGCCAATGAAGAGTTTACGCGCTTAAAAGCTCGTTACCCTACGTGGCAGGTGCCACAAGAAGTCGAAACCGAACTAAACAGAATAAACGGCCGCTTAAAAGGTACTATCAAGCCTGTAGTTTCAGCGCCAAGAGAATCGCTTCAGGCTTTAAAAAAGCAGCCAGATAAGCCCGTTTCTAAAGCCCTCCCGCTCGAACAATTTGCTCAGTTAACGCCTAAAGCCAGAGCAAACACGCCAAAGCAAAAAGTAGAAACGCTTATTGCATTGAGCAATCAAATTAAGCGTACTGATTTTTACTTGCTTATGGGGTGGACCGCCATTGATAAAGGCATGTTAGAAATGGCAACGCAGCAGTTCTCTCAGGCCAAACAATCGGCAGTTCGGGATATCGATAAACAATCTGCTCAGCAAGGCCTTAACAGTGTCACTGGTATTAAGCTGCAGCAGGCATTGTCTCTGCGGGATACGACAACGCTGGAGCAGTTTCTCAAATCTGATAACAGCGGCTACGTGAAAGAAGTGCTGCAGGGCGCGGCATGGCAACAATATGACTTGAATAATTACGACTTTGCCGATGCGCTATTTAGTTTGGTGAACGATTATGAAGGCAGGTATTTGTCACTTAGCGCGCAGAGCAGCGACACTGCAAAGAAGCGCGCTTTCGACCTAGCATGTAGTATCAATACCGAAGTTTTCATTCGACGCTGTGCTGATGGTCTGGCTAGCCGACAGGCTCAGTTTTATGATACACGTCGCTATAAGCAAAGTATTGAGTCAGGCGAAGCTCTTGCCCGTTTGAGACCGTTAAGTGTAGATGAGCAAGCACTAATTGGGTGGGCTGCTAAAGAGATACAAGACACCACAACCGCTACTGCAGCGTTCGAGCGAGTGCTAGCGAAGACGCCAACCGATGCGGTAATTGCCAATGAATTGGTTACAATTAATCAAAACGACGAAGCCACACTGAACCGATTGGCGCTGAGATACAGTGCGGTAAAAAGCATATTGCAAGAACGCACCACACGTAACGCCTGGCCCAGAAAACAGTTTTGGCTAGCCTATCAAAATCGCGATGCGAGGGGAGTTACAGCACAAACAAAAGATGGCCTAAGTGCAGTCTACGGTATTAATACTCGCAGTCGAAGCGGAAGTGAGGGGCTCGGTAATTTCGATGTTCTGTCGCAATATATTGGTATTGGCAGCGGTTATGAAAACTGGCTGTGGCAAGTATCACTCGACTATAAGCAATTCTACAGCGGTAGTCCTCAAGTTGGTGACTGGTTTGGTAACGACCAATTGAGTGGAGCATTTTCGGGAATAAGCGGCTTTGAAGATAAGGGGCTTCGCGCCGAAGCGCATTATCAGGCACCTGATTTCAATTTTTATGCAAACCTTGAATATGCCATGTTCGATCAACCCGTTGGCGCTAAAGTAACGGGGCAGATATCTGCAACCAAATTTCTTACCAGTACAACGGTAGCTGCAACCTTATTTAGAAAGGCAAAAGAAGACAGCTTATTAAGCCAAACCGGAACCTTCAATGCTGATCACGCGAAACCTTGGGGCTACGTGATAGAAAGTGGCATAAGAGGGTTAGTAGCGCATGCAGTGGCCGACAACTGGTCTGTTGCAGGTACTGCTCAGGTTAGTCGCTTAGAAGGCGAGCAGGTTGCCGATAATAGCGCACTCTCTCTACGGAGTGATGTGAGTTACGATATTGCTACCATGATATCTCCCATGCTTGATTATTGGCGCGTAGGGCCATTCTTGAGCTATACAAGCTATGATAAAAATCTAAGCGGCTTTACGGTCGGCAATGGTGGCTACTTTAGCCCCAGTCAGTTTGTCAGCATCGGGGGCTATTCAGAGCTGTTAACGCTTGAGGCGTTAAACTGGCAAGTTAAACTTCGAAGTTCACTTGCGCTTTCACGTGTTGAACAAGACGATGATCTGCGCTTTCCGATTGGAGGTGCATTTCCAACGGCAGACGAGAACGCGACCCTTGGTGAAAGCTCAGATACGGGTTTAAGCGGAAATTTTATGGCTGAAGGTCAGTATCGAATCAATCACAACTGGATTGTGGCTGGGTATATAGGAAAAGCATTTGCGGTTGAGTACCAAGCATTTGAAGCGGGTATTCAGATAAGGTGGCGAGAAGGGCGAGGTGCTGGTGTAACAAGCGATGAACTGTTGCTGTCTTCGCCAAGATTAAGCGGCTTTGCACTATAAAGCCGCTTTTGCCTGAAGATTCACTCTCTTTTTAAAGCGTTAATTCGCTTTTCTACGTCTAGCTAGCATGAAACATCCAGCGCCAAATAAAAGAGCAATTGATGCAGGTTCACTTACGTTGATAGCGCCGAACTGATAGTTATTTACTTGGCCTGTTGGCGCATTGTAGGTTTCGCCGTCGTCATTAATCAGTTGCACCAACGGAGTGACCAATCTATTAGCAATGACATTACCGTCTACATGACCATTGTAGAAACTTAGCTCTGCATATGGCGCCAGTACACTACCTTTAACACCCACACTATGTAGTGTAAGAAAATCAGCATCAACAAAGTTAAACAAGATGTTGTTGGTATAAAGGCCATCATGACGCTGACCTACATTGTTGTCATTGTCTCTGTACTGGCCATTTTCTCTGAAATATTCATTTTCCTGCGTAAAGGCCGTATTAAAGAAGCCAGTGTTAAATAACTCAACTGATTCACCGTACACATTGATGATGTTGTAGCTGGTGGTTGAGAAATCGTAAACAATGCCTTTATCAGCAGCGCTGAACCAACTAGCGTCAATATTGTAGATATTGATATCATCAGAGCCAGAGAAGGTAATGGTATTTAATACATCCTTGCTAGCGTCGGTACAAGCAACCGCTTGATCCGAATCGTTAGCGTCAGTGCACGACAATGTTGTTGTGCCATTCACCGACATTGACGCAAACTCCTGAGACTGCGCTGTTACTTCGGCAGCAATAGCATTAAAGTCGATATTGTTAACGTTAGCCTTACTCACGCTGCCCTGTTCAACAGATGTTGCTGTCGAACCATTGATAGCGGTGTAATTGTTAACGTCGTTAAGCGTTACGGTACCGTTAACTTCGCTGCTATCAAGTTCAACGCTAGACTCAGCAAATACGTTTCCGTTTTCAACTTGGGAGCCATATAAAGTAGGGTTACTCACACTGTCGTAAACACTATTAGGCCCACCAAGTTTCACAGTATTGGCGTGCACATCACCTGATACAACATTTGAGTTACCTAGTTTGACATCACCTTTGGATGAGATACCGCCAGACTTCACCGTAGAATTAATGAGATTTACAGTCTGCTGAGCGTTAACCGCTTTATCGAATGTGAGTTCAGAGCCAAACACCATACCTGACACGGTAGTTGAACCACCGTGAACATCACCGCGCGTGAAATGAAGGTTACCGCCTACGGCAAGAGCAGACTCAGACATATCTGGCGATAGCAGTAAGCCGACATTGAAATCGGATACGTTCATTTCGCCACCGACAGCTAGTCTTCCTTCAACATCGGAAGATTGGCCGGTAAAGCTATCGAAGATGAATGCGTTGTATTCAAACGCTTCACTTAATTCAATTTTGGCGGCAGACACTTGTGGTGCTGACATAACCGCTGCAAGTACAGCAGTATAGAGTATTTTTTTGTGCATAATGGCTCCAGTGACATCAGAGTCTGGAACCGAGTTTCAACATGGATTTTCCAGACACACCGAATGGTACGATCTGAACAAAATTCATGCGATAGCACAAGAGATACTTTGGTATAAGGTCTTATACGAAAAAAGCCACCCGAAGGTGGCTTTCTTTATTTTGCGTGGTCAGAAAGGCGTTTTAGCTGCTCTTTTTAACCAAAACAGATACTTTATCAATACCTGCAATTTTAACTTGGTTCATAACTTCTACCACAGTACCGTGTTCACTGTCTTCGTGAGCCTGGATAGCAGCTGAATCCGTGTTGTTTTCCGCTAGGTATGTTTGCGTGTTTGCAACCACACGACGAATATCAACTTCGCGGCCGCCCATCATAATTGTGCCATCAGCATCAATACGGATAGAAAGCGCTTTTGAAGGCTTATCGTTTTTCGCTTGATTATCTTCAGGACGGTTTACGTCCAAACCTTTCTCTTTCACGAACGAGGTCGTTACGATGAAGAAAATCAACATGATGAACACGATGTCCAACATGGGGGTCATATCAATCTGAGCCTCGTCTTCAGCCGAGGTATGCTTCTTTCTTTTCATCTCGTCTTCTTTCTTCTGTTACGTTCGAGCGCTTTAGTATACTGCTTGTTACAAAAATATACAGGGTTTTGTACAAAAACAGTGTGCTCATTAACACTTGTTGTTGAAAAAATACTCAGTTTCACAGTAATAAAACAACAAACTAGGTTTGTTTATGTGAAATAGCGACACCTAATTGGTAAAAATACAACATCAATGCCTGATTGAGTGATGTACGCAAGTTACCATGAGGATAAATGCCAAGTCTAGCTTCCGTTGATTTTTTTGTCCCCTGCACCAAAAATGCGTTTTTGATCTCGTGATCTTGAATACAGGCTTCAAATGCGCGGGCAGCCATCTCCTGAGGCATAGCATAATAATACATTTTTAACGCGCGATCAGCCTCTACGGATCGCACAAAGTACTCATTTGGCCTTTTTTGATCATTTAAAAACAATAAAGAGAAGCAATCGCTCAATTTTTGATTAAGTGGATGTGTGTTAATGCGCGCATTGTCTAACCATGCTTGTGTTGCGAAACTACCCGAGGGCACATCTTCAAACATACGAGGCGCAATATAGTGGTCGAAGGCGTGAAACCACTCATGTGCCAAGGCGCCTGCGCCAGCATTTTTAGCAAGGGCAAGTTGTCTTTTGGCACTGTTGTAATGGGCGCTACTATGCTTTTGCCCCCCACTGCCAAATGCCAGTGAAAGTGAGCCATTAAGCGATAAAACTTGTTCATTTACATTTAAGATCGCAACTAGATCGTACAACGCATCAAAAAACAAATTGGCCGCGATCTGCTGCTCTTCTTTGGTAACCCAGCGACCCACTGTGATCGTTGAAAAATTAAATAGCTTTCGAATATCTTGAAATGATACATCTGCCCCGTCCCGATGACTTGGTCCGTTGCGGTAGAAATGTTGATGGATTCGACTCATGCTATCGGTAATGGCTCAATTGGCAGCAGTGCGTTTAACACAAACTTAAGTTGCGTTACGCCATATCCACAAGAAGTTGCTCACACCACGCTTCAATGCGACTTTCTGTTTCATCGTATTGGTTTTCATCATCTAGCGACAAGCCAACAAATTGGCTTTTGTCTTCTGTAAGCGCCTTTGACGCAGTAAAGTCATAGCCTTGATTTGGCCAATAACCAATAATCTTACATCCAGTCGGAATGAGTGCGTCGTGAAGCATGCCTAATGCATCTTGAAACCATTCTCCGTAGCCTAGCTGATCGCCAAGGCCAAACAAGGCGACAGTTTTGCCTGAGAGGTCTAAGGCGTGCACGTCTTCCCAATGTGACTCCCAGTCTTCTTGAAGCTCGCCAAAGTCCCATGTGGAAATACCAAAGATAACAATGTCGTATTCAGCGGTGCGTGAAAGGCTAACGTCTTTAATATTGTGAAGTGCGACGATATCTTCATCAAAAAGGCTGTTGAGTTGGGCTTGTATTTTCTCTGCCGCCATTTCGGTATAACAGGTTGTTGAACCATAAAACAAACCAATTGACAGCGCGCCGTTACTCATTAGAAACCTCTTTTTAACTAATCGTCTTCACTGGTGGGAATTCTACCTCTTTATTGTTGTTCTACAAAGAGTAGTAGTGCACATCGGTAATTTTTACAATTTCATCACACTTATTACATATCAGTATTTGCATAGGGTGGCATAGAGAACGAAATTCCTACCTCAAGCACTATCGACTGCTATCACTGATATTTTTATTGTGGCGCTAAAAAAGTTACGGTATTGTCACACTAAACTTCAATACCCTCTTTTGATGGTGAAGATGCATACCTTATAACATCATTGATACTTAACATGTATTGCACCAAGCTGAGCAACATCTATTATTAGGAGGTCGGTCTGTTTTAGCAAAGTTAATCTCAAGGTGCGTTCTGTTGCTACAGTAGGATACTTACTGAACCCTCAAACACCCACTAAGTCGATATGAAGAAGTAAATTGATAAAAGAAGTCAGATTCAAATATGAAAGAAAAAATTATTTCAGTCACATTGCTTATTATAATTACTCTTAAAATCTTAGATCTCTACGTAGACTTTTCAGAGGAAGTGAATTTTATTCATCTAGCACAGGAAGTTTCTCTTATTATCCTTTCTGGCGCTGTTTTTATCTTTCTAGTACTTGATATAAAGAAGAATGCATCTTCGCTTTCTGCACTGAAACGTGAACTATCAGACTCTAAGTTGAGAGTTCATGAAATTTCAGAAGAACTTAAATCATCTAAGCGCGACTTTTTCACCGCTGTAAATAATCAGTTTGCACAATGGCAACTTACCAATTCAGAATCTGAAATAGGCTTACTGCTATTAAAAGGATTGAGTTTGGCTGAAATTTCCATGATTAGAAATACTTCAGAAAAAACTGTTCGTCACCATGCCTCTTCTATTTACAAAAAAGCAGACTGTAAAGGAAGGCATGAACTCGCCGCGATTTTCTTTGAAGAATTAAACTAAGGTTGTATAAATTGCTAGCTTTAGGGCATATGTCCTATGCCTTTTGTGCCCTATGTTCTATAGATTTTACGCCGCTTTCAGCAATACTGGTTTCGAACTTACATAAACGTCGGAATCTATTCATGAAAAAGCTTATTGCATTATCAGTATTACCATTTGCACTTGTCGCTTGTGGCGGTGGCAGTAGTGAGGAATCAAATGAAATTCCTGAACCATCTACTACTGCACCGTCAGAAACCACTCCACTTCCAGATGAATCTTCATCCACTGCTATTACGGTTAAACAGGGTGTCATCACCGGATTTGGAAGTGTTTACTTAGATGGGAAACGTTATCTTACCGATAACGCCAATATCATAATTAATGGCATTGAAGGCCAAGCAATCGATCAGTTAAAAGTGGGCATGACTATAAATTTAATTAGCGAAAATGGAGATGATACTCCCAATGCCCAGCGCATTGAGTACGACTCAGGGGTAGAGGGAGTAGTTCAATCAATCGACCGTGTCAACCGAATAATATACATTGCAGGAGTTGAGGTTTTTTACAATGATTTGACGCATTTTATTGCGACTTCTTCAGTTTCGTTGAGTGTAGGAGAGCGAGTTGAAGTAAGTGGATACCCGCTTGCTGGGGGACAGTTTCAAGCTACCTATATTGGGAAGGAACTTGATAATGACGGTCAACAGAGCGAGCACATCAGCGGGTTAATTCAGAATTTAGATACAGGACAACAGAAATTTTCGATAGGCAATGTCACTGTAGATTACTCCAGTGCTAGAGTAGAAGGTGTTATTTCTAATCAAATCCTAGTTAAAGTTGAAGGTATGACTGAAGGCAGTAATTTGATTGCCTCTGAGGTTGAAGTCAAAGGCTATCATGATGACAATTATGATGAGGCTGAAGTGGAAGGCGTTATTACAGCATACGATAATAATGCCGGAATTGTAGAAGTTAATGGGCAGCAATTTGAACTAAGCAGCTCTGTTTCTTTTTCTAATGGTTCTTCACTGGATTTGATAACCGGAGCACAGGTTGAACTAAAGTTGTCAATTGTTAATGGTGGATTTACTGTTACGCATATTGAATTCAAGCACTATGATTACTACAACGACGGTGTTATGAAAGGAGCAATAGCTGCTATTGATTACAGCGCTAAATCGCTCACAATAGGCAGCAATACCTATTTTGCAAATTCGCAAACCCACTATGAAGATGAATACGACCAATATTTTTCTTTTGACTCACTGCAACTTAATGAATTTATCGAAGTGGTTTATGTTACAGAAGGTACTCAAAATGTCATTTTGAAAGTCGAACGTGAACGTGAAGACGAGCGTTTTGAAGAGTCAGAAATTAAAGGGCAAATAACTAGCTTTACTAGCTCATCAATAGTAGTCGCAGGTCTAAGTATTGACTTACCGGCAGATGCTCTTTATTTCATTGATGACACTCGTAGTTCCCTTGCTCAATTTGTAAGTAATGTAACAAATGGGCTTTATGTTGAAGTTAGTGGAACATTCGATGCGAATGGTCTTTTCTTACCAACCAAATTTGAACTTGAATTTCAAGGTGATGATGGAAATGACGATGATGATCGTGACGATGGTTCAAGAACGGGCCATGTTGAACTAGAAGGAAGAGTGACTGCCATTTTGTCAGATACGTCATTCATGCTGAATTCGTATACGATTGAATTAAAAGAAGCAACAAAACTTGAGCTTTACGACAGAAGAGTATCACTTGTTGAATTTATGAATGCAGTTCAGGTAAATCAAGTTGTTGAAATTGAAGGGAGCTGGATAACAAGCACTGCGATAAACGCTTATGAAGCTGAAATTGACAATGATTAGTCTACAAGTAGAACGTTCTATCTAAATAGCGTTTCTAGACCTCTAAATTATACAATTTAAGATGAAAACATGACCTCGGATATACACAGCACTTTGTATATCCGAGTTTTTTATTACTTGTTCTATCAACAATTGCTAAGTAAATGTTGACTAATTTCTCTTTTCTAGCGGAAACACTACCTCTTTACCGTTGCTCAACAAAGCTTTGCAGTGCACTTCGGTATCTTTGTGTGAAATTTTTAATACACCCAAAGCGCATCCGTTGAATAATTCACCATACCCGGTGCTTGGTTCGCGCGCTTTAACCGACATATTTCTACGGCGTGTGAATAAATTAAGCGGCGATGCAGAGCGATATAGCAGACGATTTAACCTATCAAGCCATTTAATCAGTCCGTCGGGAAATGCATTTTTTAGTCCGCTGCAAGTAAATTGGGTGATATGTGGGCTATGACGTCTAAAGCGCAGACGCACATCGTAAACAAACGAGTAGTGCACATCACCAGATAAGATAATGAACTCTGGAGGCGTTTTGTAATGCCTGAATATGTTTAATATAACGTTCGCGGTGCCTTTGTGGGCCATCCAGTTCTCAGCATCAACAGTAAGCGCCTTGCCAAAAAACGTAAACACCTTTTGAATGGCTTCGATAACCTTTACACCATAAATGGGAGCGGCAGAGACAACGATGACAGATTCTTTGCCAATTATAGAATGCTGAAAATCACACAGTGCTTCCCAGTCCATTAGCCCCGAGGGCTTATTCATATTAGATTCACTGCGCCAACGCTGCGTGCGGGTGTCTAAAACCTCAATAGGTGGTGTGGTATCTAAACGGTAATGCCACTGATCAAAATCCAAAAGATCATCAATGATTTCATCGTGCGAGTTTAAACCGCTTTCTCCCATTGATTCTTGTACTTTAGCAATTAATGGCGCTACTTTTTTTGGTGCATTTCCCCAGCCTTGGCAAAGCAAGTAGCCGATAAGCGCATTGCCGATCATGCGTTTTGATAAAGGGTTTCCATAGACTTCTTGTTCCCAGCCCCGGGTTAAGTTCCAGTCGTCGGTAACATCGTGATCGTCAAAGATCATATAGGTAGGAATGTGTGCCAGCGCCCTACGTACCTGCGGTAGCTGTTTTACAAAGCCGTTAAGCGCCTCGTGTTCTTTGTCGAAAATAGCGTGGTATTTTGGGGGGATCCCA
Organism: Alteromonas alvinellae; assembly: GCF_902705805.1. Taxonomy (NCBI): domain Bacteria; kingdom Pseudomonadati; phylum Pseudomonadota; class Gammaproteobacteria; order Alteromonadales; family Alteromonadaceae; genus Alteromonas; species Alteromonas alvinellae. The sequence goes on from NZ_CACSIH010000046.1 coordinate 20,485, forward strand.
TCTTTATCTATATTGATATCAGCCCAAAGCGTGTCGGACCACACTAGTAAATACATAGCGATGATCTCCGCACTGCCAATCAAATGGTTTTGCGCGTTTACTGATGTGAATACCGGTTTTTTCTTAGCACCAAAGAATATTGAAGACAGTACCGTATTGGTCGCAATTTGAGGAAGAAGCTGCTCTCGTTCGTAATACCCATGTTCATGTGTGGCAAGTTCATTAGTGTTGATTACTACTGCTCCTTCCAGTGCTTCATGATAAAGGCCTAAACGGTCAATCACGCTATGTATGGCTTTAAGCATAGGACCTGCGACATCATCAGCGTAAATTTGATCGCCCGTCATCAACAGGAGATCGGGAAAATCATTTTGCTTTTTGAACGCATTTTTATGGAGTACATCTACTTGTGCTAGGGCATCATCACTGTGAAAGTGAGGCTTGCGGCATGAGCCGTGCAATATGGTCTCGGGAGTCTCGGTGTAATGGAAACATAAGGAAGACTGTCCATCGTAAAGAAGCCCGCGTTGTTCATCTTCCCATGAAGCCTGCTGAGCGTCGTCGCTAAATGATAGCGAGTAACCTATCCGCGCAGTATCTTCGAAGGGCTCTGACGAAGTGAAAGAGAGCAAGTGTATAAATGCGTACTTACCTACGCGTACGGTTTCGCGTTGACAACTGCCGCTGACGACTTCATTTGCAGATAGATTTAGCGTAGGTGAATCGGCGTTACTGGTTACTACCCAAATATGACATTCTGTAGATGTCACCTTTCGTACTATTGGACCTGCAATAACTTGGGGCAAGTGCTGCGTAGAAATGACGCTCTCCTTTAATTTTCGTCAATATTAATACACGTAAGCGTGTTAACTAAATATGCTGCACATTAATTGAAAACATGATGACAGCACGGCTATTTAACGTTGCCAAATCATATATGTACTCAGCAAACCTGATGTCTATCGCATAACCTTACTCTTTTTTGTGAATAAACGGTATGCTCGATATACTCCCTTACAATTTTTTCAGTTTTACCTTTTGCTCTCATCTTAATAAACGGAGAGAGGACTTCACACTATGCTAAAATATTTAACCAGTGCTGTGCTAACCACTTTACTGATAAGCGCCTGTAGCGAGCCGAAAGACGTGGTTATTACTCCTGAACCTCAAGACTTAACAGAAGTCACTGTGGGTAAATGGATCCTTGATGAAAAAGGCAACGTTATGTTTGACCCTCAAACCTCAGGGTTAGTGGTGTTAGACGGTCAACTTGTCACTATCGCAGATGCTAGCGCTGATACTACTCAACAGTTGAAACTTCATAGCATTTCACCTGATACCGCAACGCTGAGCGCATCGAGCGAACGTTTTTCATTTTCCAATACCGTGCGCCGAAGCTGCTTTTATAGCTATTTAAGCGAGCAACCTGATTTAGAAGCGTTAGCCGTAGACCCCAGAGACACCAACGTAATTTATACGGTTACCGAAGATGCTACCCGTACCGGCGCATTAAGCCCTCGTTGTGAAACCAAATACGAGGAAACAGGGTCAACAGATTACCCCACCTTGTTGGTAAAATTGACGCGAAAAGACAATGGCTCGGTTGAAATGTCGGACGTGCGACCTCTTCAGTTTCCCAACGATTTTGAAGTAGGTAATTTTCCTAACGACGGCATTGAAGGGTTGACGATGGCTGAAGACGGCACGTTATATCTGGCGCTAGAGAAAGATAAAGCAGGACAGCCAAGAATTTTTACATTGACTGTTGATGAAGACTTTTTCTCGTCGAATGATTTTGCCACAGTGAGCGAGCCTAACCTTCAACTTCCTTCGTTTACTTCAGGCAATCACCCTATCAATGGACTGGCGTTATATACTCATTCAACGGGCGCATCCTATTTGTTTGGCGCAGCAAGAAACGACAATGAACTGTGGGTAATTGATGTGAGTGGCAGTAAGCCAACAAAGCGTATCCCTATTACCTTCGACGTTGCCGGCGACCAGAATTGTGAACAGTACACAATGGATAATTCGTCGATGGAAGGACTAGTGACCATTGAAAATACCTTGTGGATCATTAACGATCCTTGGGAAAAAAACTACCTTAAAAACGCGACGTGTGAAGCGCATAAGAAGCGTTATGAAGACTTAGCGCCTTTATTATTCCCATTAGAAATTAACAGCGTTTGGTTTGAATAATAAGAAAACGAATAGATTGAAAAACAAAAGGGTTGCTTTTAAGCAACCCCTTTTATTGTTGGCTCACGCTGTTGAAAGCGCGCTTAATATCGCGGTTTTATCTATGCGTCGCTGCGAAGTCGAGAAGCGAAGGTCTTTTTAAACTTCGCAAGCTTAGGCGCCACTACCATAGAGCAATACTGGTTCTGTGGATTATTTTTGAAGTAATCTTGGTGGTAGTCTTCGGCGTCGTAGTAGTTATTTACAGCTACTATTTCAGTCACTACTGGGTCGGGCCAAACCTCTTCTTCTGTAATTTCTGCGATAATTTTTTCTGCTTCAGCTTTTTGTGTATCGTCGTGATAGAAAACCGCGCTGCGATACTGTGTGCCTACATCATTGCCCTGTCTATTCAGCTGTGTAGGGTTATGCAGCGCAAAGAAAATTTCTAGTATCTCTCGGTAGCTAATGCTGTCGGCATCAAACGTCACTTGTACCACTTCAGCATGGCCAGTATTTCCTTTGCATACCTCTTCATAGGTTGGATCGGCCTTTTCTCCTCCAGCATAGCCAGAAATTGCTTTTTCCACGCCTTCAACGCTATTAAACGCTGATTCGATACACCAAAAGCATCCGCCTGCCAACGTGGCGACTTGTAAATTTGCCATAGTAAAAACCTCTCTTAATCTCTGACTGTAGTGTGGGTGCGGGTAGGTCACAACACAAGTCATCCAAGCGTGTTTTTTTATCGTATAAACGAATATTAAATAAGAATAATGTGCGAGCTGAGTGAAAGGTTTTAACATGTGAGGTTAGCTGCTTTCTTTCAAGCAGTTTGCAACTGGTAAGAATGCGTATAAGCGTGTTCAAAATTTGGCAGAGGTATTCAGTCGTGATTATTTTCTATGACGGGTATTGTCCGTTGTGTATCGCTGAAATGCGTCATTTAAGAAAAAGAGACAAGCACAACAAATTAACATTGGTAGATATTCAGGCCCCCGATTTTTCGAACCGTTATCCAACCATGGATTGGCATGCACTCAATGCAAGAATTCACGGACTTCGCGAAGATGGGACGTTGATAACTGGCCTTGATGTCACTCATGAAGCATGGAAAACCGTGGGCATGGGTTGGCTATATGCACCGCTTCGCTGGCCTGTTATTCGTCATGTGGCCGATGCTTTCTACAATGTATTCGCAAAGCATAGATACACCATTTCATACCTGTTAACAGGTAAAAAACGCCAGTGCGATCGCTGCATACCAGGAGAAGCCAGTGAAAAATAACGTCCTAATAGTGGGCGCGTCGGGGGGGATTGCGTCCGCGCTTATTGAGCAATATAGCAGTGAAGGTGCTAGGGTGTTAGCGGTTAGTCGCGCCCCTATATCTGACACCAGTCATTCTGGGGATGTAACCTATCATCAGCTGGCCGAACAGGACGATAGGCACATAAGCGAATTTGTTGAACAGCTGGCTGAACAGCAGGTTGTGTTAACTACGGTAGTTATCACAACAGGCTTTCTACACCGCGAAAGCGATGGCATTCATCCTGAGAAACGTTTGGAAGATATCAGCGAGCAGGCCTTAGCGGCTTATTTTTCGATTAACAGCATTATTCCCGCAATGTGGCTCAAGCATTTGGTGAATATTATGAGTAAAGAAGGCTCAACCCTTGTTTGCTTAAGCGCGAGAGTAGGGAGCATTTCAGATAATGGACTTGGCGGGTGGTACGGCTACCGCGCGTCGAAAGCGGCGCTCAACATGTTGGTTAAAACGGCGTCGGTAGAATACAAGCGTAGATTGAAAGACGTGATGCTTGTTTGTTATCACCCTGGGACGGTTGATACGGGGCTTTCTAAGCCTTTTCAAAAAAACGTCGCTGCCAAGAAACTGTTCACGCCTGAGTTTACCGCTAAACAGCTTATTCATCACCTTTCGGCGCTTAATCGAGACCAAACTTGTCATTTTATCGACTGGAATGGCGAAGTGGTAACTTGGTGATACGGTCTAACATCATTTCAGCAAGTCCAACATCAAGACTTTTTATTTCACTGCTGTTACCATGCTATTTTGGGAATGGTGCAGCGTATTGATAAGCCCATAGAGGTAGCAATACAACGCGTTGACGCCACACGTGAGTCATAACAACAAACGCCATCCTGATAATAAATAATACCAGTTCGCTCGGCTTGATCCTTACGAATAGTAAGTAACGACAACCAACTTGAATTGTGAGTACACAACGTGTTTGTGTATCACAAAGCGTGATACGGCGAACTGCTATAACAATAACTCAACAAGAGGAAGGGATATGAGCGGGGCCAGAGAACAGTTCGGATCGCGCATAGGTTTTATTTTGGCTGCTGCAGGTTCTGCGGTAGGCATAGGTAATTTGGTAGGGTTTCCTGTCGGTGCAGCTAAAAATGGCGGTGGTGCATTTCTTTTAATGTACGCTATTTTCGTTTTTGCCATTTGTTTACCGGTAATGCTGGCGGAAATGTCAGTAGGTCGCCATGCTAACAAAGACCCGCTTGGTGCATACAGTGATATAAGCGGTAATGAAAAGAAATGGAAAGTCGCCGGGTGGCTAGCTATTGCTACGCCATTCATGATTGCCGTTTTCTACATGGTTATTACCGTGTGGCTTTTCGGCTATTTGTTCGAAGCAGTAAGCGGGAATCTAGATAAGTTAGCTAACCCAGAAACCTTTGGGCTGTTTATTAACTCAGAAGCCATCTTTGTATACATGGCAGCCGTTGTTGGTGTGGTCTACCTCATCCTTCAAGGCGGGGTAAAAGAAGGGATAGAAAAAGCGGCAAAGCTGCTCATGCCTGCGCTTTTCGTGATGCTAATCGGTCTCGTTATCTTCGTATTAACCCGCGAAAATGCGATGGCTGGTGTTGAGTTCTACATCGTTCCTGAGTTTTCAAAAATTACTGCTGAAGTGGTGAATGGTGCGCTATCGCAGGCCTTTTTCTCTCTATCTTTGGGTATGGGTATTCTTATTACCTACGGTAGCTACATTGATAAGCGTGCAGATGTACCGAGCGCTGCCAAGCTGGTGGCGTTAACAGACACGGCCGTGGCGTTCACAGCGGGTTTGATGATCCTTCCTGCCATCTTCTCTTTTAACCCAGACATTAACCCTGATGATTTAAGTGAATCGTCAGTGGGCATGATTTTTACTTATCTGCCTAGTATCTTTCTAGCATTACAAGACTCTATTGGATATATGGGCGCATCGATTGTCGCTAGCTTGTTTTTCTTATTAGTGTTCTTTGCGGCAATTACGTCGCTAGTGTCTATTTTTGAAGTACCTGTTGCGGCGCTTATGGATGAAAAAGGTGTAAGCCGTAAATGGGCGCTTGGGTCGCTAGGAAGCATTATGATTTTGCTAGCCATCCTAAGTGCGTTGTCATTCGGTAAAGTTGATATGCTTACGTCCTTTATGCACTACGCTGGCGCAGATAAATCACTATTTGATGTCATTTACGATGTGTTCTACGACACGATTTTGCCTTTAAACGGCTTGCTAATTTGTTTGTTTGTTATTTATCGTTGGAAGAGTGCAAACTTCAATGCTTCTTTGGAAGAGGGCAGCAGTGGTTACAAAGGCAGCTGGTTTGAAAAGTACGTGGATATTTCGCTTAAAACCTTTATTCCGCTTATTTTACTCGTGATTTTTGTAAACACGGTAGCGGTAAAATACTTCGGGTTGAGCCTATTCGGATAGTCAGGTTTTACAAGCAATGACGTGAGCTAGCAGTGAGCTCAACTTAAAAACGGCAAGCCTAAAGCTTGCCGTTTTTGTTTATGTCAGAGTATGTATTTTCACTAAGTGAAAGCCTAAAACATGCGATAGGGGTCGCTATACTCTGGTGTAATATTTAGCCTTGCCCAGCTTTGTGCGGCGTCAATCACTTTGCCAGCAGGTTCCGCTTCAGTATCAGAAAAGCGAGGAGCATCAATATCCATCGCCTTCGCTGCATCCACGTAATAAATACCGCGCTTAGGATGAGACAAGCTGCAAAGGTGAATAACATCGTTAAGCGGCTTGCCACAAATGATGGTCGTCAGCGCAGATACAATATCGTACACATGTACAAGGTTTATTCGCTTATTTCCTGCATCTAACTGTTTTCCACTTAACGAGCGGGCGGGGTGACGGTCTGGGCCTACTAAACCGGCTAGGCGAACAATACTGATATCAACCTGACCTCGCTTAGACAATAAATAGTCTTCAATAGTCACGTGGGCTTTGGCCGAGGCTGTTTGCGGCTGTGTAGTGCTGACTTCGGACACTACCTCATTTGTTGCATCGCCGTAAACCGACGTGGTGCTGATAAACACGATATGCGCCACCTTTACGCTGATGGCTGCGTCTATCAACTGCAGCATATTGTTGGTGTATGACGCGAGATCTTTGTTTCTCCTGCCAGGGGGAATATTTAGCAACAAGGTAGCGTTTGGCAAATGGTTACAAAGCGCTGATGTATCTTCGCCCAGGGCATATTCAATTGCGGTGATACCTTGGTCTTGTAACGCGAGACGTTTCTGTTGGCTTCGAGTGGTGCCAACAATATTGACCTTACCTGAAAGTGCTTTGCCCACATAGCTGGCTAACCAGCCGTAGCCACTAATTACTACATTTTGAGTCATCGATTAAATACCCCTTTGTTTAGGGCTTAAGAGTACATTAATTGGAGGGCGGTTGTCGTTAACTGAAAAAATGAAAAACCGACTGGGTTACAGTCGGTTTTCTAAGGTGAGTGGTTAGAGTAGTAAGTCGTTTCGTTTTGCGCGTTTAGTTAGCTAAATGCTCCAACTACATTTTCATTTCGTCGTTGTGGTCATGGTGGTTGTCTTGATCAATATCTAGCAGGTTCAAGTCATCTAGCCCCGATATGGATGCCTGCATCTTGCCTTCGGCATAATCCGCTTTTTTTAGTACCTTACACAATGCATCACCTTTTTCTTCTAGCGCAGCCGCTTGGTTTTCTAAGCGATATTCTAAATCTTCACCCCAGCGCTCCATCTTTTGCTCAAACTCAGACATATCACCGCCTTCCCACAACATTTGTGTTCCTACGGCAATAAGTATTCTACCCATAGACTCACTGATTAAAGACTCAATTTGTGCTTCGAATTCTTGCTCCCAGCTTTCGTCAAACCAACCTGGCTCATCGAATTTAGTTGAATCAACGCGAATATTCCCTGCGTCATCATAGAATGAAGTGTTTAGTTTGGTCTCAAGGGAGTCGAACAGTTCACGAAAATCGTCACCCATTTGATCGCCGCCTAACAGTTCAGTAAATACTTCAGTTACTACCACGTTGGCAATTTGCAGCCCTTCACTGGCGATATTCAAGGTCATAGGGATGGCAATATCAATGTTGTTGTAATATTCACTTACCCAGCGCTGTTGTTCGCTGTCAAGCGATACTGATTCGCCGTTAATGGTCATATTGTGATGGGAGTCAATCGTCATCACTGAGCCATTGTCCATCTGTACCGTTAGATCACCTTGGTAATATTGAATATGACCATCAAGCTCCATGTCACAACTGTTGTTTTGATAGCTGCTGTCATGCGCAAATGCATGGCCGCTCATTAAAGCACTGGTAAGGGTAACTGAAAGTAATAGTTTCTTAGACATTGTTCATTCCTTAATTTACGTGTGACGCGTTAACGAAAGTGCTCGAAGCAAACTGCAATGCGTTGTAGTGTCACTGTCAGATAGACGTTAACGATACTCGCTGTTATACCTAAGGTAGAGCAATGGCCTTGCCAATATTTAAAGTTTATATCTTTCAAATAGTTAGTTATATTTGGTGATTTCTTTATGCTCTGTTAAATACACTATTTAGTGAGATTACCAACTAATTAGTAGTTTTGACTAAGATCAATTAATACCAATAGCGGTACATTAAAGCCAATCCAAGCATGGTTAAATCTTATTTATTGGTGCATAATACCGCTAATATTTTTAAGGGGTTATCACAATGGCTGATTGGATTAATGCAATTATGTTTGGTGTTGCGCTAATTGCCTTTACGCTAGGGCTAAGCAGCATCGTTATGGGCTTTATGACTGCTAAAGCAGGTGCTGAAGGTATGCAGGAAAAAATCGAGTACGGTTTTTTTGGCGTTACAGGTTTAGTACTTTGCTTACTGATGGCCTACGCATTGGCTTAAGCGATAAGCATTAAAAAAACCGGCTATATCAGCCGGTTTTTTTTCGCGTAAATTAAGCCTTAATGTTGAGTCTTTTTATTCGTCGTTACTTTTTTGATTAGACTCGCTCTTTTCCTGAGCATCTTTTTGCGTACTATGACTTTCGTTACTGTTTCCATAAGCGCTGTGTTCACGATGAGCAAGCAATGACAAATGTCCATCACGTTGATATGCGCGTAAGTCGAACAAATCCAGCATAGCCATAACGTGGTCGAAAATATCCGCCTGCACTTTTTCGTACCTCACCCATTCCTTTTGTGCACTGAAGCAGTAAATTTCTAAAGGTAAACCAAGCTCGTTAGGCGGTAGCTGCCTAACCATTAGGGTTAGTTCTTGGTTAATATCCGGGTGCTTGCGCAGGTAAGCCTCTAAGTAAGCTCTAAAAGTGCCGATGTTGGTAAGGCGGCGGCTGTTTAGCAGATCCGACTCATCAATGGAGTAATCTCGGTGATAAGCGCGGAGCTCATTTTTTTTCTTATCGATATATTCGTTGATATAGCGAATTTTCGAAAAGCGCTCTAGCATATCGTTGTCACAAAGCTTAATAGAGTGCACATCAATATAAATGGCGCGCTTAATTCTGCGTCCGCCAGACTCTTGCATACCGCGCCAGTTCTTAACTGCTTCTGTAGTGAGGCTGTAAGTCGGCAGCGTAGAAATGGTTTTATCCCAGTTCTGTACTTTGACGTTGGTAAGGCCTATCTCGAGTATTTCACCATCTACTTCATACTTAGGCATGGCAATCCAGTCGCCCGTATTAAACATGCGGTTAGCGGCTATTTGAATGCCGGCAACAAAGCCTAGAATGGTGTCTCTAAATATCAATAGTAAAACAGCGGCAATGGCGGTCAAGCCAGACACAATAAGTAGTGGGCTTCTGTCTACAATTAAGGAAATACTTAATAGTATGGTGACAATAGCAAATGCTAACTTAGTAACCTGAATGAAGCCTGTTATTGGTGCGCGCCGTGAAAGCGCAGATGCATTGTATACGTCTTCTACCGTGCTCAGCATGGCGTACAGGGCCAATAACCCGCTATACAGCATGTACAATTGAGCACTTTTAATCACCATTCCGTGCATCACAGCTTCGTTATCAATAAGTACCGGGGTGGCAATGTAAATAAAGAGAGCAGGGAAGAGGTGCATTAAGCGTCTAAAGAAGCCATGTTCTTGCAGCGCGTTATCCCACTTATTGTTCGACTTATACACCCAGTTAGCAATTTGAGGGCGCACTAACAGGCGCGCTACAATGTAAATAAGTGCGGCAACGAACAAAATAGACCCCAGTGCAATGACACTGTAAAGCGGATCTTCGGTGGTTAAATTTGGAAAAATGTCTTTTACCAAATGTATGAAGTGATCGCGTACTGAAGCACTAACTTCCATTATTTACGACTCCAACAGTTTCTTAATACGGTTGTCTTTATTTTCCCATAGACCATTTAACCAATTTTGAAAATAAAGACGAAACTCAGACTCAGTGCGTTCTGATTCTTGTTGCAGCTCGGGTACAGGAGTTACGTTCACGTCGATGACGATTTTAGTCATTTGACCGCTAAGCATTGCCATCATCGGGTGACGTCTATTTTCCGGGTAAAGCAGCGAGATATCTAACACATTAGTAAAGAGTTCACCCATAGCAGACAGTGTAAAAGAGACCCCACCGGCTTTTGGTGGAAGTAGATTTTCGTACGGGCTTTGCTTAGACAAGTGTTTTTGCGTAGTAAAGCGGGTTCCTTCAACGAAGTTTATTACGGTAGTCGGAACCGTTCGGAATTTCTCACAATAGGCTTTAGTCGTCTCTAAATCTTTACCTTTTTTGTCTGGGTGTTTTTCTAGATAGGCACGGGTGTATCTATGCATAAATGGCATATCGAGAGCCCATGCTCCAAGTCCTACAAATGGCAGCCATATAAGCTCTTTTTTAAGAAAGAATTTTGGTGCTGGAATGCGGTGTGTGGCGAACTCGATGAGCAGAATAATATCTAAATAACTCAGATGGTTGGCGATAATCAAATACCAACTGTTCTTTGAAAGCTCACCGTGAACCGAACACTCAATATCAACTTTATTGAACAACCTAATCAATATCACGCTAATACGGCCAAAGCTAAACATAAGCGCATGCATTACTTTGTTCCATGCAGTCCGTATTTTTCCATTTGGTAACAGCAGTTTTACCAAGCCTAAAACAATGATAAGGCCGCCCCATAGGGCGAGATTAAGAATTTGCAGCGTGGTGTGCAATATAAAAATAAAGGGCGCGAGTACTACACGTATCATAATGGTTTCTGAGTTGCGTTAAGTGAATCTAATAGTTGATCTTTGGCGTGCCATTGCTCATTGAGCCATGCTTGAAAACGGGCACGAACTTGTGGGTCGTCAAAATAACTGTCGTTAAATACCCCATTTTCCATAATGTCTTTGATAGGCATAACCTTAATGTTCACCCGAATGTCGCGTACTTTACCGCATACGAAGTCCCAGTAAGATGGTACGCCGTTCGGATAGTCTATGGTTACATCGATAAGCTTATGTAAATGCTCTCCCATGGCCGATAAAACAAAAGCAACGCCGCCTGCTTTTGGTTTTAGTAAGTGATTGAAAGGTGAAGCTTGTTTATCGTGCTTTGCCTGCGTGAAACGGGTACCTTCAACGAAATTCATTATGCTTACTGGTTTATTCCGGAATTTTTCACACGCTTTGCGTGTGGTTTCCATATCCTTCCCTTTTAAATGAGGGTTCTTAGCCAAAAATGATTTTGAATAACGGCGCATAAATGGGAAGTCCAGCGCCCACCAAGCAAGGCCTAGTATTGGTACATAGATCAGTTCTTTTTTAAGAAAAAACTTTAAGAAAGGTATCTTTCGATTAAAAACACGTTGAAGAACGAGGATATCGACCCAAGATTGATGATTAGCAACAACGAGGTACCAGTCATCTCGAGTAAGCTTTTCAAGTCCGTTAACTTGCCACTTGGTACGCCCACTTATGCGCTGATTAAGATTATTAACACCAATCCACGCAGTGGCACATGCATCAAGCAAATAGGAGATGAAGCGACGCCATGGGGCAAAAGGGATTAACTTAAAAATTGCTAGTATGAATATAGGCGTTGACCACAAAACTGTATTCAGGAAATAGCAGATAACCGAAATAGTGCCAACAATATGATGCAACAGGGCTTTTACCATTGTACTTACCTCAAAAATTAGGGGCTTAGTGTAAACGAACTTGATCTAAAATCCGATAGAGCCTTTACTGATTCCACAATAAAGGTGCAAATTTATGAATTTAAGGAGCTGAAATGGAACTTATTGGCGAAAATAAAGCATTTGGGGGACAGCATTTGCGCTATACCCACAAAGCGGAATCCACTCAATGCGATATGACTTTTGCAATTTTTCTTCCCCCATTTGCCTCTAAAGAAAAGCCGGTGCCGGTATTATATTGGCTATCAGGGCTAACCTGTACCGACCAAAACTTTATGCAGAAAGCGGGGGCAATGAAGCTTGCAGCAGAATTGGGTATGGCCATTGTTGCACCGGATACTTCTCCTCGTGGTGATGGTGTAGCAGATGATGAAGAAGGGTCTTACGATTTCGGTTTAGGAGCTGGCTTTTATGTAGACGCAACTCAAGCTCCGTGGAACAAACACTACAACATGTATAGCTACATTGTTGATGAACTGCCAGCGCTTATCGAAAGCGAATTCCCCGTAACCAAAGAGCGTGCGATTAGCGGACATTCAATGGGCGGGCATGGCGCGCTCGTCATTGGTATGCGAAACCCCAATAAATTTGTATCGGTATCGGCATTTAGCCCTATATCAAATCCGTCAGATTGTCCTTGGGGTGAGAAAGCATTAGGGCGTTACTTGGGTGAAGACAAGACAACGTGGAAAGATTACGACGCATCTCTGCTATTAGCGAGCAAAACCCATAGCGTGCCTTTGTTGGTTGAGCAGGGAACAAAGGATGAGTTCTTGCACGAACAGCTAAAGCCTCAGTCTCTGGTTCATGCTGCGCAGCAATCAGATACGCAACTTACGCTCAATATGCATGAAGGTTATGACCACAGTTATTTCTTTATTGCATCATTTATTGAAGAACATTTAGAGTTTCATGCTGGGCATATGGGCTTGATTTAAGCGCCAAGTGTAGGTGGAAGAAAGCCGGAAATTGCTCCGGCTTTTTTGTTTGTAAAAAAAGAAGGCCCTGAGCTTACCTGAGCTTCTGTGCAAGCGAGATAAATTCAGAAATCTCCACAGGACGCTGATATAAATAACCTTGTCCGTATGTGCAGTGATGGTTTTGTAAAAATTGCTGCTGCTGTTGAGTTTCAATGCCTTCGGCGATAATTTTGATGTTCAAATTACTTGCCAACCCAAGAATAGCCTGCACAATTGCCTGGTCGTCGGTGTTGTTCTCAAGTTCACTCACAAAAGAGCGATCAATTTTAAGTTCATCAATTGGCAGTTTCTTTAGATAAACAAGTGAACTAAAACCTGTACCGAAATCGTCAATCGACACAGTTATACCCATAGCTCTTAGCTCATTAAGCAAGACAGACACTGTGTCTAGGCTCTCGACAAAAACGCTCTCTGTTAATTCTATAGACAGATTGGACCCAGGTAGCTGGTGATCCTCTAGCGCATTTTTTATTTGTGTAAGTAGGGCTAAATCTGATACTTGACGGCCCGATATATTAATTGCCAATCTAATATCCAAATTAGATGCCTTTAGCGCTTCAATGGCATCACAAGCTTCATTTATAAGCCACTCGCCAAAAGGGAAAATGAGCTCGCTTTTTTCCGCTAGAGGGATGAATATTTCCGGTGAAATAAACTTACCCTCAGGTGTTATCCATCTTGCCAGTGCTTCACATTTCACTACTTTCCCAGAAGATAGGTCGACAATGGGCTGTAAGAATAGTTTAAGTTCATTATTTTTAATGGCATTGCGAAGCTCTGTTTCAAGCTCGTGAATGGCATGATGCTGCTTGTGCAATTCGTCACTGTATACCAGCGCAACATTTCGACCTTGATATTTAGCCGCTTGAAGAGCAATATCTGCACACTGAAGTAACGTTTCCGCTGAAGAACAGTGTTCAGGAAAACTTGCTTCGCCAATATTTACGCCTAAATTTGGCTCGCTACCGTTAAGTACGGTGTATGTCTGAGTTACTTTGCTCTGCAGCTGGTGGACGTAGTCAGCGCCATTTACATCTGTAAAGGTATCTAGTCGTTTTACAAGCGCGAACTCGTTGCTGCCTATCCTTGCAATAAACCCGCTGTTACCAATAAAGGTCTGTAGGCGTAATGCAAAAGACTTTAATATTTCGTCCCCGGATTGATAGCTAAGTGTTTCGTTTATCTTTTTAAAGTCACAGATATCAATAATAAATAACTTAAACGGGGTGTCTTCTTGTACTAGTCGCCTTACCGTATCGGTAAATAAATTGCGGTTGGCCACTTTTGTTAGTGAATCCATGCCGCTTGCAGTCAATACGCTTTCTTCTCTATTGTGTATGTGCGTAATATCGGTAAACAAGTAAACCCAGTGAGTGAGTTCATCTCCATGCAGTACCGGATGGATTGTTACCTGAAGCCAAACTTTATAATCATCTACCGGTTGCCAGTATATCTCTCCCTGCCACGGCGCTTTTCGTTGAACTAATGCAGGCAGGAAAGTCGATGGAGCATCAATGTCTTCTATCAGTTCTCCTATGCGAATAGAGCTTGGGGTAGTGCTATTGCAAAGAAGCAGTCTGTGAGAAGCTTTGTTGTCGAGAATTAACGCGCCCTCGCTATCTAAAATAACAACGCCAGTTTCTATATTATGAATAGCTTGCTGGATGGGCGGTACTAACTTTTGCAGGCGGGTATTCTTGCGCAGTACACTATTCAATCTATGCCTAATATATTCGTGCTGCCCCACAATTTCATGGTGGCTTAGCAGTAATTCTCTAGCAGCTTGCAGCGTTTGTTGTTTTTCGTCGAACTGCTCTTCAACGTTCTTCACTACAAGATAGCGAGAGCCTGATGCGCTATTTATAGCCAAGGCTTCAAGACGCAAAACTTCATCTTCGGTTTGCTCGGTCCAAAAGCCTGAAGAAAGTGTAAACGAGGTGTCGCCTTTCCATACTTCATCAACGTCAATAAAGAAGTCGTCTAAAAAAATAGAGGGTATGTGCTTTCTTTGCAGTTTGTTGTTGTCGTCAAGTGAAACCACGTCTGCCAACCATGGAAGTTCCGGTGTTAAACACGTGATGTCATCTTCGGGGTTATATTTAAACAACGCACAGTTAGTTATGCCCAACGCATTCAACAAATGGATATCCATGCCATTCTCCTACCAAAACGCTATTGTACTGAACAACTTTTCTACGTTTTCACCGGTTTTCGCACTTGTTTTGGTAAGTGAAGCAAACCTCTGTGCGTAGTTATTTAACTCTTCTTCACTCCAATGCCAGCTTGTAGGAAGATCGGTTTTGTTCACAACAAAAAATGCGGGAATATCGGGGTAATGCTCTTTGGCAAGATCTAGAATTTCGATACCCTCAAGTAGGGATTGAGAGCGGGTTTGGTCAACTACAATGATATAAGCACTGGCTCCGCGAAGGTAGCGAGGGTTAAAGCCACAGTATCTGTCGATGCCTTCTAAATCCCAAAGCAGAAGTTGAACACCTCGTCCCTCTTTATTGACTTGTTTTTTGTCAATTTTCACGCCAATAGTCGTCTTGTACTTTTCAGAAAAAATACCTTCAACGAACTGCTTTACCAGACTTGTTTTGCCAACGCCAGTGGGCCCTAAAATACAAACTTTTTTCTGTATCACCGCATAGCTTCCTTACTACTGCTCACTGGATATTAAAACATTCAACATAACTGAACGCCCCATTGATGCTTTCTGCAATGGTAGCTCTCCTAAGCTTACGGGTATAAGAATATCACTTTCTATGCCTAGTGAAATTAATGAATTCACAACATTCTCTGCTCTTTTTTGGCTCAAAGCGCGGTTGCGGGCGCTTGACCCTGAATTGTCGCTGGCGCCCATCACGACAATACTAACCACAGTACTTGTCTTGTCTGCAAACGTTAGTAATTGTTTTATGTCGTTTGCAAGTGCTTCTAGTTTTGCTAACTGTACTTCATAAAGCGCTTCTTGGTTAGTAGCAAAAAGTACATTTTGTGAAGAAACCTTGTTAACTAGTCGATTTAACGCAGCTTTTTGAAGGACTGCATCATCGACTTCATAAGCCGCTTGTACATCAAGTGTATTTGTATCAACGGTAATCGCTGAAATACCTGGTATCGCGCTTATTTGCTGAGTAAGGTTAACTGCGGTAGGAGTAAATACGGTGCCTGAGATAACAAAGCGGCGATTATCACCTTTTTCAACTGAAATGCTTTCTGATTCACTAAGTGGATAGTCGTCAATTAGCCTCTCAAGTTTGCGCTCGACTACACTCGGTTTTAAAGAAACAAATGGCTCCTCAATAATGGTGACTTTGTCCGCATCAATGGCACTTTCATTTAGCCATTCTTCTATGTTGATGGCTACGGGGTCGCGCAGCACTTTGGCGTGCACGTTGCCGTTAGAAATATAGGTGTCTGTTACTATGATACCTGGGGGAGGAGTAAGCTCGTGCAAATCACTTTTTAAAATACTAAGTGACAATCGCATAAACGACAATATTGCTAGTGCGGCAAAGATAACTACTATCACCGCAGCGCCTACTATGCGTTTTGATTTTTTACCTTCACCTTCTTTTCTTTCACTGATCAAGCAATCAGAAAGAATAGCCTCACAACCATCAAACGGAGCGTTGTCACCATCGTAATGAATTAACGGCTGCTGATAAAATCGATGAAACTCCTCTAGGGCTTGCTGCAGTTTTCCGCGTACCTCTGGCGGGATGCTCCCAGTAACAGCTGCAACAAGCAAAGCTTGCGGTCCAATTTTAATTAATAACGTAAAGTCTTCGGTTTTTATCTCGCCCAGCTCGTTGTCAGACTCGTTAGCAGTAACACCAAAAGCGTCGGCAACAAAGTCATTAATGGCTACCAGCATTGATGAAATTAGGTCGGCATCTTTTTCTTTTTCTGGATCAGATGAAATACTATGCAGTAGGGTGCCGGTTTCTCGATGTATGACAAGAAGTTGCTGAACTTGATATTGATAGATTTGCGATGCAACGTATTCGGAATATCTGACTCCTGATTGCCACGCTTTAAAACGCCACGATACACTTTTAGGGCTGAAGCTATTTTCAATTAGCGCGTTTGTGCGCTCGACAAATTCTACAAGAAATGAAGACACCGCCTTTCTTACCAGCGTGCCGACTAACGGATAAAGTGTGCCGACAATCTTTTCGCTATTGGCTTCTATAGAACGGTGCAGCGACTTTTCTACAAGGGGAACGAGTACCTTGTTAACCGAACCATCTTTTGTTTCTCGATCAAACAGCGCTTCGGAGACAACATTAGTCACGATGCCTTTGGCATCGCGCTGCAGCTTCTCTTGAACGAACTTGTCATCTCGACCAATAAGCAGCTCTCTGACTTTTTCAAGAGAGCTGTCCGGCATTTCAGACGGCGGCACCTTGTCACTCATTAATTAATGATCGGTCGCGAGGTTGGTTGCCATGGTTGAAAGTAAGTTTGCCAGTGTTTTCCTGTCGGTTTTACTCTCTGAAAGTTCGCTAGTAACCTGCTGTAGCTTTTCTAACAACTCTTGATGACGTTTGCTAAACAAGTTGTCCAGTGACTCCAGTTCTTTAACTACATGCGCCTCTAGCGCGTCGTTGTCATTCTTGGCAGCAGTTTCGGCTATTTCTAATTCACTTTGTAGCTTATCTGTAGTGTGCTGTAACTGCTCTTGCACATTACTATGGTTGTCATTAGCACTGGCTAACTGGTTTGAAAGTTCGGTGATCTGCTGATCGATAAGCTTACGTATATCATTGAACTGGTCATCAAGATGTGCGTTTAGTTTTGTAAAACTGTCGTTCACCCGTGATTCCAAGGCAGAAAGATCTGCTCGAAAAGCACGGTTTGTTTGACCGAATAGTATTTCTCTAAGTTGTGCAAGCTCATCAGCGGGTTGAGGAGCGCTTTCTGTTTTAGAAACGTCTTGCGCGTGCTGATCCTTCGGCTTCTTGTCCGCCATAAAATGTCTCCGGAAGGCGCAGTGTTTAGGATTGTACATACCTACATACTGCTATCACATTTTTGTCTGTGCTAATAATTTTTATTGTTGCTTTATACAATAGCGACTAATCGCTAACTTGGAAATACGCAAAAAGCATAATAATGGCGAATATCTGTAAAAACGCCTTAAGCAAAAACATTTTCTTTTCAGTAAGTTAACTTATTCATGATTATCAAATAAAGGTATGGCAAATCAGGCTGCTTTTATGAGGGGCGATTAAGCCTCTTAAATAATAGAAAGCAACATTGTTTTTTTATTGAACATAGGTACTATACGCCGCTCTCGTGTAAGCGAGGTCTAAAGGTACCAATTGTTTTTGAGGTTATTGTCGTGTCTATCACCCCATTAAATCGTAAATTCTCTGTCGCTCCAATGCTGGATAGTCACGCCTAATTTTAAAACGCGTTGATATATATGGAGATTTCGTTAAAAAGTGGCATTCGTTGTATTCCTATTGTGTTCCTCAGTGTAAGGATATTGACGGAAATATCCAGAAACAACCGATGGTTTTATCCCTCATTTAGCCTATCTTTTATAACTTCTATGAGTATGTTTGTTTCGTCATAATCTGCGACAGTGTACTTTGTTATATCAACCTTCAGGCGCTCTAAGACTCTATTGTTGTTTAGCAAAGCCTGCTTTATGTAGGTCATAGTTTTCTCCTTTGCAATGGCCGCGACTTCGTCCGCCAACAACATTGCAGTGGCATTCATAATGTCGTAATCCTGCGCATCCATGTAATCTTGGTCGTAAAGCGCATCTGTTATAGGAGGAATTTTGCTGTAGTGTTTTATGACATAATAGATGTCAATGGCGTCTTTTCCTTGATACTCACGGCCTCGTTCAGTCCAGGCGATAAGTTTTAGCAATAAGATGCCTGCCGGAGGTGCTACTTTTACACTAAGTTCAGGATTTTTTGTCAGGGTAACGTCCCATGCGTTTTGATAGACTTCATCGAACCCTAGCACGCTCATAACAAAATCTTGTTTTGGCGGCCAAGCGATCTGGTCGTTATCGTCACTGACCCCACCAAACGGGATCAAGTCGATTTCCCAAGGCAAGCCATCACTGTCAGTCGTGTCTAGTTGATGTGCCTTCTTTGAGTGCGGTGTGAATCCCGCTTCTATCAGTGCAGTTCGTAACACTTCGTAATGCGCCCAATTCTGCACTTCGATACCAAAGTCCACATCTTTCGTACCGCGCTCGATAGCAGCGTTATAGCCGTGAACTAAGATAATATCCCGTGCAGTAGCCCCTACAATTAGCAACGGAACACTTAGCTCTGCGGCAATACCGTGGATTTGACTATATACCTCGACAAGCCCTTTGGGCAGTTTTTCGGATACATCAAGCGAGGTGGTCATGGTAGATCCTTTTGGCAGTTTCAAGGTTGCGAGGGTCATCGCTGTTGAGTAGTTCAGCGTAGACTAGCAATGGCGCGATATAGCCAGGTAACTCACCCCTAATTTTATCGATTCCCACAGGCGGCTCTACAATTTTCAGTATATTAACGTCTGTCTCTTCAGCACGTAATCGGCGTAGCCTGAACGTTTTTAATAGGGTTTTATGTGCTTCAGTATCAGCATATATCTGGTATGTTTTGGGGGTAAGGTAATGAGTATAGGCATCAGCGGCGACCTCTCCGCCCCAGAGTGCTCCGTACTTATCTAGTGGTGCGTTACGAAGCTGCTCTATATTCTGAGGCACATATAGCTTTTGCTCCAGTTTTGCTTCCATGTTGTGTGGATAAGCGTCCAGCCATCGCGTTAGAAGCAGATCTTTTTCGTTGAGGACGAGTCCCTTTTTCCCTTTTTCGAGAACAAATGTGAGTTGCTTAAGGTCATCTAAAACTTGTTTTACCGTGCCTAAAGCAATTTCAGCTTGCTCCGCAAGTACCCGCATTGGCTGATTAACAAGCTCAGGCTTCAATAACAACATCATGACCAGTTTCATGCCTTTAGGTTGAAACGCCTTTCCTGTTAGCTTTCTCGCGTGTTGTATTTGATGCTCTTGAGGTGGTTTCTTGCCTCTAATATCGATATAAAAGGGAGGTATGTTGAGGTGCGCATTACCTGCCAGATCGAGATAATCGATTTGCAATTCCTGGCAAAGCTCGGCAATGTTCTCATTGATATAGGTTGTGACTATAAGTGTTTTTTTGTTGTTAAAAACTATTTTTTCTAGTTGAAGCTTGTGTAGTCTGTGGCGAGTAAGCCCCTCCTTTTCTTCCACACACCAAGTATGTTTCTGGTTTCCGTGAGTGATCGTCAGCTGTCCGTCCGTTTCCTCAGCACTTCGGGCATTGTGATGCGTATAAGTGACATTTAGCTTGGTATTCGCGGCTAATAGTTTCGCAGCTTCAGCTAGTAAGTTATCCATTTGTTCATTTATCTTTTATGTTCACTATTGTTGAACGGTACGAAAAAATGAACGGAATTGCAACCTTTGTTCATTATTTTTAAATGTTCACTTTTTATGAACGCTGACTCTTAATGAACAAGAAGACATCCATGTCCATCATTTTTTAGGGCAGAAAGGGAGCCTTTAGAAAGTTTAGTAAGAGCTTTTGCTCTTTTTCCTCAAACATGTATGCAGCTTCAATATAATTGAATGCAGCAATATCTTTCTCATCTTGCGTCCATACCGCTTTAAAAAAGCGGAAAAGAAGGCGCTCATTTTGGTTCATGTAAACCTTGCTATCATCAATAAGTGTGAGTTCGCTGAGCGAACCATTGAAATGCCAAAATATGGCGAGCTTGGGGTAAGGGGAAATCATTGCTTCAAAACGCTTAATTGAGCATTCGTGGAAGGATGACGCCATTAACGTTTCCTTCTTGCAGAAGCCAATTCTCGGGCACACTCCTTAAGCGACTCCATCGCATTCTTACGTTTTTTCTCAAGCAAAGCGCTAAGATCATCAACATGTACCAAGTACGGGCTGCTCTGACGGTTGCCAAGGCGAAAGATATTAAGTTCGATGTCGCCAGCTTTAACTTGCTTGATAGCAGTGTCGTAGGATACTTCGATGTACTTCTCCACTACATCGGTGAATGGGATGATTGCGCTACCAAACTGGGCAAGTAGGCTAAGGGTAGTAGAATTCATAGTTGTCTCCATTACTTCATTTTTCGGTTTTTTTCGTTTTAAATCTATCAGCTTGGCAAGGCCAAAAAGGCTAATGCAGCCCTTGTATTCTGATCGAATCTGTTTGTAGGAAGGCTCTTTGTTCAGTCGTTGCTGAAAGTGAGCTACGTTGGTTTCTCCCAGCCAACTCTTAATAGTTTCATTTCGAAGAGGAATGTCTTCTACTCCGAACTCGTTAATCAAGGTATACAAAGTATTCATATCAAGTTATCCACAGAATGTTGATGAAATAGTTGGTTTTGATGCGTGAATTATTACTCAGACTGAGGTAACTTCAGTTGTTCCGGTTAGACGAGAATTCAGCTTTTTTGAAAAAAGTTAAACGGAATTAAAAAGTCTGAATCCTGCCGTTACATGGCAGGTAACGTCTTATAAGTTATTGGTATGGTGACAGGGCTTTTGTCGTAAGTTTGTGAGGTCTAAATTCTGAATCGTGCAGCACAGCTAGAAAATGGTAAACGTAAAAGGCTTGCGGAAAGTGAGGGAGCCGAAACTTTTAAATCAGCCTACCAGTGTGAGAAATGTCTTGAGCGGCAACGTGTTGACATCCCAGATCCAGTTTTGATTCAAGTGAAACTAAGCCAAGCACATATGCAGGGCTGGATCAGAAATACAAAAAACAGTGAATGTATTGATTGCAGGAAACATAAACGCTATATGACTGATGTGCCTGACTATGCAGCTCTATTTACTGATAGTGGAGATGAGTTGGAAGAGTTTATATTAAGCAAACTCAAGAATCCTCCAGAGGGGTATAAATTATATTTCGATTGGCCCTTTTGAAATAAAGCCAGCAAATTGCTGGCTTCAGTAGTTCAAAGTCTCTTGATGAACTTTGAAACGCTACAGTTGAACAAATAATGAAAATGAGGCAACGCGGCGCTTTCGAGAACGTGCTGCGTGACTTCTGACTCAAAATGTTTCAGAACCGAGAAGTGCGGTGTGAAATAAACGCCCGCCACGGTTCTGAACTTCTCGTCCAAACTCATCATCAAATCCAAGCTGAGCAGCAGAAACTCAGTTTGAGCTGCATAATTTCTCACGTAATAGATATATGAGCCTTCGCTCTCGTATAAAGCAATGTAGTCCTCATCATCTGAGATGCAATGCTTTGGCTGTTCAACAACTGATAGATGCGTCATGTCTTATTTCCTTTCCTAGTTAGTCTTATCTTTTAATAAGTCAGTAGTAGGGAAATTTTTCTGATAGAGAGACTAAGTAATTATGAATAACAATAAAAAGGAAAATTCATGACTACGAATACATACCTATGCTCTGCAATCGTATCCGATGTTTTTAATAACCTAGCAAATGCATTTATGGCTTATCGAGATGAGTTCGATGGAAGTCAGTACAGAAACAATCAGCATATCGAAGACGTTATTATGAATGTCATTTTGCAAAATCACATTGTGTCGAATCCTGCATATTTTCCCGTGATACGTGAACTCATCGGCGTTGTACTGAGCGAACCGGAGTTTTATGCGGAATGGACAGAAGATGATATTGATTTTTTCTCTGGGCAAATGAATTTTGAGTTTGAAAAGGGGGGCGAATAATTTCCCTATCGAATACCTAATTATTCCTGAGGTCAAAAAGAGGAATATTTACATGAAAGACAGCAAACACAGCATCGTAAGAAAATATGTACGGCAGTCCCGCTCACCGTTTGTTGGAGACGACTCTACAATTTTATTGCTAGCAACCGTGACCGAGGACAATGATCAGATAGCTGTAAGTTACGATAGATACATTTATCTGCATAGGGATCAGGTGGGGCGCTGGTTGGGAATCTCAATCAGCAAAGCTGTAGAAGCAGAACTAACAGATGGGGGCGGCAAGTACAGAGAAAATGCCTCGGCACTGAAGGTGCTATTGCATTATCATAGCCATATAAAAACGTTCTTGAGCTATTTTTCAGATGAGATCGAAGCGATTTTCGGATTGGATTCTGAAACCTGGCTATACGCGTGTAAGGCGAGATGGAAAAAGCTGACGCAGTAACTCTAGGCGACCTTTATCAGGTCGCCTTTTTCGATATAATTAGCATTTTACGCTTATACTGCCCCTAAGGTTATTTGGAGAAACAAGATTGATCGAGTTTTCATTAGAGAAGATTTCAGAAAGGATTCATTTTGGCAAAACTCGGGACTATTTTTCAGAGGTTCTATCATCATATCAGAATGAAAATTATCGCTCGTCAGTTGTGATGCTGTGGTCGGTAGCTGTCTGCGATATCATCTATAAGTTGGAGCATTTGGTGGACTTATACGATGACTCACAAGCTAAAGAAATTCTAAAGAAAGTGACAAAAGTTCAGAAACAAGATGATAAGTCCTCAGCTTGGGAAATAACATTGATTGACGAGGTTTACAAAACAACAAAGTTAATTGACGGTGCCGAGCATGAAAACTTGAGATATCTACAGAAGCAACGACATCTTTCTGCACATCCTGTTCTTAATCAGAAGCGGGAGCTTCATACACCCAATAAAGAGACAGTCAGATCATTATTAAGAAACACACTTGAAGGTTTACTGATTAAACCTCCTTTCTATACTCAGAAAATACTTAACGAATTGCTCAGTGATATTTCTGAAAATAGTGAAGCGTTAAACTCAAGGAAGAAAGTTGCATGTTCCGGCCCATTCCGATCACCC
>NZ_CACSIH010000047.1:0-1986 GCF_902705805.1 Alteromonas alvinellae
CGAAATCACTGATCGGAATCCCGAAATCTTCTTCTTTTTCTCATTAAATCAATTGGTAAGCTCCACTTCATCACTTTATTGAAGGAATGAGCTGCCATGGCGAGAAAGAGAACCGATATGAGAAAGATTAAAGACGTCCTGCGTCTCAAATTCGAAGTAGGATTAAGCCATCGAGACATCGGCCAATGCTTAAGTCTTGGCCCTTCAACCGTGAGTGAAATACTCTCGCGCTTTAAATCCAGTGACTTATCGTGGCCGTTGCCGCAAGCGCTAAACGATAAAACGCTCGAAGCGCAGTTGTATAGCACGGGTCCCGTTCAGCGCCAGAAACGGCTGCCTGACTTTATGCTAATGCAGCAAGAGTTGAAGCGCAAAGGCATGACTAAGCTCTTGCTGTGGGAAGAATATTGCGCCGAGGATAGTGCGTCAGCCTACGGCTACACGCAGTTCTGCGAGCACTATCAGCGTTGGCTTAAAAAGCAGAAACGCAGTATGCGACAACATCACATCGCAGGCGATAAGTTGTTTATTGACTACTGCGGACCAACGGTACCTATCATCAATCCTGATACGGGCGAAGTTCGTTATCACGCACAAATCTTCGTTGCGACCTTAGGCGCAACCAACTACACCTATGTTGAAGCTGGTCGCTCACAACGTGAAGAAGACTGGATAATGGCGCACGTAAGAACGTTCCGCCACCTTGGCGGTGTACCCCGTTTACTTGTGCCGGATAACCTGAAATCGGCCGTTACCAAAGCCCACCGCTACGCGCCTACGCTAAATGAAAACTATGCCAAAATGGCGCGGCATTATGGCTGTGCCATTGTGCCTGCACGCCCATATAAACCGAAGGATAAAGCCAAAGCAGAAAATGCGGTGCTGATTGTTGAGCGTTGGATATTAATGCGATTGCGACGTGAGAGCTTCTACACCCTAGCGGGTCTAAATGCGCGGATTAAAGTGTTAATGGCAGAGTTAAATAATCGGCCACAACGCTTATACCCAGGCTCTCGTCGTGAACAGTTTGAACTGCTCGATAAGCCAGCCTTAATGCCATTACCTGGCACCATGTATGAGTACATCGACAGTAAATGGGCGAAGGTAGGGCCGGATTACCATGTGTTGTACCAAAAGCATGCTTACTCTGTACCACACACTTTAGTGGGCAACACGGTGACCATAGAGGCAAGTGGCAGTGTGGTCAGCATCTATCATCACAATCAACTGGTAACACAGCACGCTAAATCAGCAAAAGAAGGCGGCTTCTCAACCCAAAAAGAACACATGCCGGACAGCCATGTAAAACAGCGCTTCAGTGCTGAGCGCTTACTGCACTGGGCTGAGAATATCGGTGTGGGTACCCGTGGTGTGGTGCAGTGGCACATCCATAGTCGCAAACATCCTGAGCAAGCGATTAAAAGCTGCTTAGCTATCCTAAACCTCACTAAACAACATGGTGCTGCGCGACTTGAAGCCGCTTGCCAAAAGGCATTACTGCTAGAACGCCCTCACCGGAGTGTGGTGATGAACTTACTCAAACATCATCAAGAAAGCATACCGAGCACCGCTGTTGAGCAGGATGAGCAGCCTGTCACCCATCACAATATCCGCGGCCAACATTACTATCAATAGGAAAACCCATGACACAATCTCAATTACAAGAGCAACTACGTAGCTTACGGCTTGGGCACTTCGCTCAAGCGTTACAGCAACAACAAAGCCAAGCGACAACTTACGACGAGATGAGCTTCGAAGAGCGCTTAGGATTGCTGGCACAGCATGAAATTCATTGTCGGCAAGACAGCAAAGTGAAGCGTTTACTGCGCCAGGCAACCTTGCGCTTAGAGGCTCATGCCAGCCGATTGGAATACCGTGCAGAGCGCGGCCTACGCAAAGATAAAGTCGCCACACTGTTAAGCGGCCAATACTTACATCACGCCCACAACATTATCGTTACTGGTGCAACAGGATGCGGAAAAACGT
>NZ_CACSIH010000048.1:0-27942 GCF_902705805.1 Alteromonas alvinellae
TAACGCAAGTCAGAGTATGATCTTGCCCTGCTTCTACCAGCACTTGTAGCAGGAAATACCGTAGTACTGAAACCCTCAGAAATCACTCCCTTGATTGCTGATATGTTCGTAAGAACACTCAATGAAGTTTTGCCTAATGGCGTGCTGTCAGTTATTCATGGCGACGGAGAAGTGGGCAAAGCACTTGTTGCCAGCAATATTAATATGGTCGCTTTTACTGGTTCAGCGGCAGCCGGAAAACATATAATGGCGAGTTCGGCCAACCAACTTCATCGACTTGTGATGGAGCTAGGTGGCAACGACCCTATGATCGTTCTTGCAGACGCTGATATCAATAAGGCTGCTCGCTTTGCCGTGGCGAGTAGTTTCGAAAATGCTGGTCAAATGTGTACATCAACGGAGCGTATCTACGTTGATGAGCGTATTCACAACACGTTTGTAGAACGCGTGGTGGAGATTGCAAAGCAATATACCGTTGGGCCGTGGGACCAACCCAGAGTAAATATTGGCCCCATCGTTAATAAAAAGCAGCACCAGCAGATAATTCATCATTTAAAAGACGCGAAAGAAAAAGGCGCGCGTTTTTTACTGGGCAGCGATGATTACCTCCCCCCTTATATTCAACCCACCGTTATCGACGGTGTAACAGATGAGATGTTGATGGCAAAAGAAGAAACGTTTGGCCCGGTCGTCGCTATTGATAGTTTTAGCAATATCGATGAAGCCATCATGCGTGCGAACAACGTTCCCCTTGGTCTTGGTGCAGTCGTTTTTGGCGAGAGTAACGCTGCCTACGTAGCAGAAAATATGGAAGCTGGCATGGTGGGTATTAACGGTGGCCCAGGCGCAGGTGATGGTCCATGGGTGGGCGCGAAAGAAAGCGGCTTTGGTTATCACGGTTCACTTGAAGGGCATCGCCAGTTTACACAAGTACAAGTAATTAGTGCATGAGGGAAGTATCATGAAAGACAACTTTTTCGTTATAGCGCGTGAACCTGGCGCACAAAACCCAGCTATTCCTACATGGGCTGCCCATACAGATAACGCCTTTGCGCTTGATAGTTCATCAGCGCAAACTCAGCAACAAACGGTTCGCCGTGAAATAAGTGAAGTGCCCGGCGCCTACCAACTTCTAAATGTTTTTAGTGAACAAGAGTGTAGAAAACTACTGAAAACGTCGGAAGAGCTTGGCTACTTAAAAGATGCGGCAGTGTCACTACCCCGTGAAATTCGGCATAACGACAATGTAACTATCGTTGTAGATGATGCTACGGAGCGCTTGATATGGCAACGCATTGAGGCATTGACTCAGCAAAACCTTACCATATTCGACGGTAAGAAACCGCTGGGTATTAATACTCGCTTTCGGTTTTACCGATATCAAGAGGGTGATTATTTCAAATATCATATTGATGGGGACTGGCCTGGCTCTAAAGTGGAAGGAGACACGTTAATTCATAACGCCTATTCGGACAGGTATAGCAAAATGACGTTTCTTATTTTGCTTAACGACGATTTTGAAGGAGGAGAAACACAGTTTTTGGTTAATGCTGACCAGCCGGGAAAACCAGCGAAACGAGGCGACAGGCAAGCACAAGTAAATGTGCGAACGCCTGCTGGCGGTGTGCTCTTATTTCCACATGGACATCATTCATTGCACTGTTTACACAGTTCAACACCAATAACGAAGGGCGTTAAATACATTATTCGCACAGATATGCTGTTTGAAATCTGACGGTAACTTAGAGCGTAGACGAACAGGGTATACTTGGCATCATGAGTAACACGATGCCTCGGCTTCCTTAACGCTAACGGCTTGAGGGCCAACCGCATACAGCATAAGCCGTCTATAGCGGTTGTTTCCGTCAAGCCGACGGTAAAGGCTGATTAGCGTATTAGGTAGCTATTTTAGCAGCTGCCTAGCAACGATAAGTTTCATAATTTCACTTGTACCGCCATAAATTCGCATAACGCGTGCGTCTGCGTATGCCCTTGCGACGGGGTACTCCAGCATGTAACCGTATCCACCGTAAAGTTGTAGGCACTTATCAACCACTTTTCCGAGTAGTTCAGTCACCAATAATTTAGCTTTTGATGCAAGTTCTGTAGTGAGGTCTTTCGTCAAATGTAATTCAATACAGCGGTCTGTAAAAGCGCGGGCAGCATCAATTTCAGTGTCCAAATCTGCTAAAACGAACTGGGTGTTTTGGAATGCCCCTATATTCTGACCAAACGCTTTTCGCTCTTTAACATATTCAACGGTTTGCGCTAAAACAGATTCACACATTGCCATACAATGCACCGCGATTGTTAAGCGCTCCTGTGGTAACTCTGCCATTAATTGCGCGAAGCCACTTCCCTCTGGTCCAAGCAAATTAGACTGAGGCACTCTCACATCATTGAAAAATAACTCCGAAGTATCCTGAGACTTCATGCCAATTTTCGCTAAATTTGAACCTCGCTCAAAGCCGGGTGTATTCGCTTCAACGAGTATTAAACTTAAACCTTTTGCGCCAGCGGTTGGGTCGGTTACTGCGACAACAATAACTAAGTCAGCTAATTGACCGTTCGTAATAAACGTTTTACTTCCGTTGATAACGAAGTCATCCCCCTCTTTTTTTGCTGTAGTTTTGATTCCTTGCAAATCAGACCCTGTTCCTGGTTCTGTCATAGCGATTGCCGTCACTATTTCGCCGGAAACACACGCGGGAAGGTATTTTTGTTTTTGCTCTTCAGTGCCTAATCTCGATAGATAAGGAACGACAATGTCAGAGTGTAATGGGAAACCTATTCCGTTTAGTCCAAGTCTGCCGATTTCTTCTGTGAGGATAACGTTGTATAGAAAGTCTAGACCCAGCCCGCCATACTCCTCTGAAACGAGCGGTGCTAAGTAGCCCTGCTCGCCCGCCGCTTTCCAAATTGATTTATCAACCTGTCCAATCTTTTCCCATTTTTCGTAATGTGGAACGGCTTCAGTTTGTAAGAATTTTCGAAAACTATCACGCAGCATCTCGTGCTCAGAACTAAATAAGGTTCTCGGTAACATGGTCCTACTCCAACGTTCAATGTAAGTTTCACAACATGTTAACAACCTAGTTAGTCCTTACCGATGACCGAAAGCGCCAGGGAATAGACCAAAACGATCATTGACGTTCTCGCCATTCCCCAGGAGTGAGACCAGTCCATTTTTTAAAGGCCCGTATAAAGGCACTGGGTTCTGAAAAACCGACCAGATAAGCGATATTTTTAATGGAGGTGTCTTTTTGTGTAAGGTGATAGGTTGCAATATCTTTCCTTACGCTTTCTTTTAATGCTGCAAAACTTGTATTCTCTTGGGCAAGATAGCGACGAACAGTCTGCGGGCTTTTATTCAGATCATCAGCCACCTTTTTGAGTGGTAAATTTTCTAAATTATCGCACTCTCTCAACATGCGTTTAATTTGCGCCGTAATGCTGGCGTCAGACATGCGATTAATGAGTAAGTTAGAAAGGGAATTTATAAACTGAGTAACACTTTCTTCTTTTTGAGTAACAGGTAATTCTAGGTCGCTTCGATAAATACTTAATTCCGTCTGCGGCCTTTCGTAATAGTGACGACAGGGAAAAGCAGAGTCTAAATCGTGTGAGTAAGTCGACTTTTTACCACTGAAATTCAGGCGATTAAGCGATATTCGATGATTTGTTACCCAAGACGACCATCTAAACACAAACAACATAAGCGTTATATAAACCAGCATGTCTGCATCCGACTCTTCTCGCTTTATGTTAATAACAATATTCGCTTCTTCACCGCTCTCAACCAGTTTTACATCTAAATCATCATGCAACAGCATTAGATATTTAAATAGTCTGAAATACGCATCTCGCAGTGTTTTACCTCGTAAGGCATACAGCACACCTATCTTCACGCCACCTAGTTTTGTGGGCCGTTCAAAAAAGCCTATGGTTTCATCGTTGAGTTTGATTGCTGCCAGTCGAACCAGTTTTCCCAACTTTTCTGACGGCAACCTAAAACTGGCTTCTTCAAAATCTTCCGCGTCATAACCCAACTCGGTAAATAACGCTTTAATCGAGAGCCCATGTTTTTCATAGCCTGCAAACAGGTGTTGTAAGGCTGCTTTTTGTAACGATTGCTTTTTCTTCATTGGCTTAAAGTTAGAACACTATCATACATTGATCCCATCAATACCGTATCGAGTACATGTAATACAAGGGATTTCGATATTAAACAAAGACAACCTCTTCCTTGTTTTCACAACATTTTAGGGCGTCTGGCTTGAAGCAGCTTTCAATGGTTTTTCGATGGTATTTCAAGGTTGGGGTCAACATACCGTTATCAATTGTCCACGCAACCCGAGTAATTAAAATATGCGAAATACGCTCGTAAGGGGCAAGCGTAGTGTTTATTTGCGACAAATAATGCTTCAGCTTATCGCGCAACTCACTGTTTGTTAATAAACAAGCTGACTCAGAGCGTGTCGCTAACAAAATGGGTTGATTGAGCCCCTGCCCAACAACGATAAATTGCTCTATTTCCGGTACACCGCTAAAGCATTTTTCTAACGGTACCGGATGAATAAATTTTCCTTTAGCTGTTTTGAATTCATCTCCTTTACGCCCGGTAACCACTAGGTTGCCATTCTCGTCATAAGTACCGCAATCGCCCGTGTGAAACCACCCATCTTTAAGCACGCTCAGTGTTTTCTCCTCAGCCCTATAATAGCCAAGCATCATGCCTTCAGAGCGCATCAGAATTTCGTTTTCATCGGAAAGCTTTACCTCTACAACATCACCAAGGGGCTTTCCTACTGTTCCCGATGCGGGTATATCCTCAAAGCACCCCGTCCCTGTCGCAAAGGTCTCGGTCATTCCGTAAACTTCTCTTACTTTGATTCCCATATTTAAGTACCACTGGTGTACTTTTGGTTGCAGCGGCGCTGAACTGCTCAAGATCATATCAGCTCTAGAGAGACCCAACATATATCGTATTTTATGCTTATCCTCTTCACTCAATGCAGCCTTTGCCTCAGGGGGAATTTTGCTATCTACCGACATTTTAAACTTGTCCCACAGCCGTGGAACCGCAAAGAAAAATGTAGGCTGCACGCTTACGATTTCGTCACTAAAAGCGTCGAGACCTGCAGAAAATGAAATACAAGCATTACTATATAGGCCCGTAAATTCAACAAGGGCACGCTCTGCCATATGAGCCAGTGGCAAAAAAGAGAAAAGTGAGGCTCTATACCCTTCTTCTCGTGAAATTTTGAACTCTCTGGCGATAGAGGGCGTCACCTTTGCCGGCGCAGAATACAAGTGTATAACGCCTTTTGGGGTACTCGTTGTGCCGGATGAGTATACTATTGTCATTAGACTATCAAGCTCTGCTTTTGGGTTGCTTAACACAAGACCAAACGTCTGCTGAATTTGCGCTAAATTGTGGTCTACCGCTATAGAACAGCCGTGCATGCCCACTAGGGTAACGTTTGCAGTATTCCATTCCGCTAACTTTTGCTCTTGCCCACACTCACCAACAAACATTAGCGACACATCACATTCTTTTAGTACATGATTAGCGGCCTTAACTGATTGATTGGGGAATAAGGGCACGCAGATGTGCCCACTTAGCATGATAGCCAAATCTACCATGATCCAATCAGCTGAATTTGCTGACCAAAGCGCTATTTTGCTCTGAGGAGGAAGGTTACGAGAATGGATAAAGCTAGCTATTTTTCTAACTCTCTCTCCTACTTCTGCCCATGAATACTCCTTCCACTGCCCATTGCCTAATGACTGCCGCAGAAATATGTCAGTAGGTGTTTTTTCTTCCCAATAATAGAAATAGTCTAACGGTGTTTTTAACTGGCTCATGCTACACGCCCCTTCAGTCTGAAAATGTAAAGCGATGTTGTCCGAAGAAATAGGTGAAGTATTTCTAAAGAAATAATTCACCTGCTGCTACTTTCTTTCTTACAATGGCGGGGACTTTAAATCGCTCACCATATTTTTCAGCAAGCTCTTCACACCTTGCTTGGAACCGCTCAAGCCCATAGCTATTAACAAATTGTATGTATCCGCCTGTCCAAATGGGCGCACCTATCCCAAAGATACTGCCGATATTGGCATCAGCAACTGATTTCAACACCCCCTGCTCCAAACACAGCAAGCTTTCTATTACGTTTATAAACAGCAGCCTGTCTTTGATGTCACGATCAGAAATGTCGACGGTTGGGTCGTAATACATATCAAGTAATTGAGGCCAAATTGCCTTGTCATCATCAACATAATTAAAATACCCGCCCTCACCGTGATAGCGACCACCGCGATTGTGTTCCTTCACAAGTTTTTCGATGAGTTTGTTCCCTTCAGGCCAGCGATCATCCTCTGCCTTTATCAAGCCGGCGGCTACTTGCGTTTCTCGTACTTTGATACCAATCGTTAAGCTTACTTCGTCATTTACCGTTAGTGGGCCTACGGGCATCCCAATAGCTTTTCCTAAGTTATCAACTCTGACTGGATGAATACCCTCACTGACCATAGTTGCCGCCTCTTGTAATTGCGAGGCAAAGGTTCTGGAAGTAAAAAAGCCAACACTGTCGTTAACGACGATGGGGGTTTTCTTTATCTGCTGGACGAAATCGAATGCTTTTGCGAGGGTAGCGTCACTCGTTTTTTCGCCACAAATTATTTCCACCAGCGGCATTTTGTCGACGGGAGAGAAGAAATGCAGCCCAATGAAATTTTCAGGCTTGTGACTAGGTTCAGCCAGTTGAGTGATAGGAAGTGTTGAGGTATTAGAAGCCCAAATTCCATCTTCGGTTAGAAATTGCTCTGAGCCTGTAAGCACCTTGTGCTTCAGCGACATGTCTTCGAAAACAGCCTCTACAACAAGTTCACAGCCTTTCAAGGCTTCATCATTATCAGTAGCAATGATAAGTGAGAGAGCTTGCTCTTTATCTTGCTCAGTTGCTCGGCCTCTTGCTATTTTCTTGTCATAAACTTTGGCCGTATAAGCTTTACCTTTCTCAGCTGCGTCAATAGACACGTCCTTTAACACGACCTCAATACCTAAACCTGCCGCTACTGCAGCAATGCCTTGCCCCATCATGCCAGCACCAATTACCCCAATCTTTTTGAATGTGAACTTTGTTTTCACGTCAGGGCGGCTTCCACCACCATTAATCTGATTCAATTGGAAGAAAAAAGCTGACATCATATTCTTTGCTTCAGGAGTAACTGGCAAAGAGGCAAATTTTCTGGACTCTATTCTAAGTGCCGTATCAAAATTAACGGTAACCGCTTGTACTGCTGTGTCTAAAATCGCTTCTGGCGCGGGTAACAAGCCCCTGGTTTTCTTAAGAAGCATATGCGGCGCCATTGCTACAGTTTGCGCTATGGATGGCCTGTTAATATTTCCGCCGGGTATTTTAAAGCCTTTTTTATCCCAAGGCTGAATAGCGACCTCACCGTTACCTTTGTTGTTAACAAGCCAGGCTTTGCAATGTGAAATAAGCTCATCTTTGCTCTGTACAGTGGCATCAATTAACCCAGTTTTCAAAGCTTGCTGCGGCCTGACTTTTTTACCTTCAAGAAGCATTGGAAGCGCTGCCTCTAACCCAATTAGGTTTGTAAGCCTAACAACGCCTCCCGCTCCAGGTAATAGTCCCAACGACACTTCAGGTAATCCTATTTCAATGCGGGGGTTATCTACACAAACGCGATAATTACTCGCTAAGCACAGCTCATAGCCACCACCTAATGCTGCACCGTTTATCGCAGCGACTACGGGAACCGGTAACTTCTCTAATCGACGGAACAACGACTTATTCGCCTCCACCGTATCGAAAATTTTGCGCTCATCTCCTGGCTCCATTGCCATAAGCATATTGAGATCACCACCAGCAAAAAACGTATCTTTAGCTGAAGTGAACACGACACCTGAAAGATCTGTTTCTTTTTCCAAAGTGTCTAGTGCTTCCGACATTTCGCGATAAAACTCGTCATTAATTGCGTTTACCGGTCCATTCATGTCCATGGTAATGACTACAATGCCGTTATCGTCTTTTTGGTATTTAAAAGTATTCATGCTTTCCTCCATTATCCTTCGGTTACAGTCTTTCGATAATGGTGGAACTGCCCATGCCACCACCTACACAAAGTGAAATCATTGCGCGTTTTAACTCACGGCGTTCCAACTCATCTAACACCGTACTGACGAGCATTCCGCCGGTCGCACCTAACGGATGTCCCATGGCAATTGCACCACCGTTAACGTTGGTCACCTCCTCACTAATACCTAATTCACGCATATACCTAAGCGCCACAGAAGCAAAAGCTTCGTTAATTTCCCAGAGGTCGATATCTTCTTTGCGAAGCCCCGCAATTTTTAAGCATTTTTCGGCAGCAGGCGCGGGCCCGATTAGCATAATAGAAGGCTCGGTAGACGTAACCGCACCTGCAACAATTCTTGCACGAGGGTATAACCCCAAATCTTTTCCTGCTTGCTCACTACCAATAAGCACGGCACTGGCACCATCAACAATCCCAGAAGAATTCCCGGGAGTATGAACATGATTAATTCGCTCCACATGCGGATACTTCGACAATAGTGTGGCGTCCATTCCCATTTCGCCCATTTTTTTAAAGGACGGTTTTAAACTGGCGAGCCCTTCTAACGTGGCATTCCCCCTAATGAAATCGTCTTTAGCTAATATCATTAAGCCGTTTGCATCTCGCACAGGTACAACTGAGCTATCGAAATATCCATTATCTCGGGCATAAGCTGCGCGTTTTTGTGAAAGAAGCGCATAATTATCTACATCATTTCGAGTCCAGCCGCCCAAGGTTGCAATTAAGTCAGCGCCAATACCTTGGGGTGGTGTTTTTTGCGTCATTACAAACTCGGGGTCAAACATCATCGAAGCCCCCGCGGCTCCCATGGGGACCCTAGACATAGACTCCACACCACCAGCTACAATTAGCTGATTCCAACCCGACATAATATTTTGAGCAGCGGAATTGACCGCTTCTAAGCCTGAAGCGCAAAACCTGTCCATTTGTACGCCTGCCACACTCTCATCCCACCCAGCATACTGCACAATTGACTTGGCAATATCGCCACCTTGCTCTTTGATGGGACCAGTACAACCCAGCATTACGTCGTCGACGTAGGACGTATCTAGGTCGTAGCGTTTTTGCAATTCACGTAATAAACCCGCACCCAGCTCTATAGATTTCACTTCATGAAGCGAACCATCAGACTTTCCCTTACTG
Source organism: Alteromonas alvinellae (assembly GCF_902705805.1). Lineage (NCBI taxonomy): Bacteria > Pseudomonadati > Pseudomonadota > Gammaproteobacteria > Alteromonadales > Alteromonadaceae > Alteromonas > Alteromonas alvinellae. The sequence goes on from NZ_CACSIH010000048.1 coordinate 9,271, forward strand.
CGTGGTGTTCTCACCGCATCAAAAATATAAGCTTGTGTTGCCATAACACCATTCCCCTTTGCTGTATCAGCAACGCCACAGTACATGGTGAAACCTTTACTATTTCACTGAGACCACGGCCTTGTTAAAAAAATGTTGCTTAAAACTATAGAGAGAATGGACGAAAAAACGATGACTAAAGGCACCACATAAATTGACTAAAAGTGACAAATAAGTCGATTGCGAGCACGACACGGAAGATATCGCAGCAGCATGTTGTATTTTGTCAATAATGCTGAGCTTTCTGGTCATTAATAATTGCGCTGTAAAAACATAGATTGTTATACCAAAGTAAATTTTGGCCACAAATTACAGATTGGCAACGGTAAATAAAGTGCAGTGCTGTTATATAAACAACAACCGAATGAATGTGACCAAAAGCTTCAGAGAAGGCGATAAAACATGTTAGATGGCTTAAAAGTTATAGAAATCGAAGGCATTGGTCCGGGACCTTTTGCGGCAATGATGCTTGCAGACCTAGGGGCGAATGTAACAGTGGTTCACCGGGAAGACGTTCCCATAGAGGGGATGACTGAAAAAAGCCTACTCGATAGAGGAAAGAAGTCTGTCTTATTGAACTTAAAGACAGACGAAGGCAAAGCGTGTGTTCGCGAACTAATTAAAACCGCTGATGTACTTATTGAGGGGTTGCGGCCTGGTGCTATGGAAAAACTTGGCCTTGGACCCGTCGATCTTCATGAAATTAACCCTGCGTTAATTTACGGAAGAGTGACCGGCTGGGGACAAAGCGGGCCTCGTGCCCAGCAAGCGGGCCATGATTTAAACTACATTGCATTGTCAGGAGCGCTTTGGTATGCATCGCCCCCCAAGCAAGCCCCGTTCACACCGCCCACTCTAGTAGGAGACATTGCAGGCGGGGCGCTTTATCTTGTCACAGGAGTGCTATCAACTCTTTACAGAGTAGGAAAATCAGGCAAAGGCGCTGTTGTTGATGCTGCTATCGTAGACGGCTCAGCCCATATGATGAACCTAATTATGTACATGAAAGGCCTTGGCGTATTCTCTGATACACGCGGGCACAGTATGTTAGATGGCCCACATTGGAGCCGCTGCTACCAGTGCGCTGATGGTCAATGGATGTCTGTTCAATGCCTTGAGCCACAATTTTACAGGACTTTTTTAATGAAATTAGGGTTGGAACAAGACCCTGAATTCTGTAAGCAAAAAGATCCTACCCTTTGGAAAAAGCTGGGCGAAAAGCTGGAGATATTATTTGCTGAACACGCTCAACAGCATTGGATACAGCTCTTTGAAAATAGTGACGCTTGCGTTTCTCCCGTACTTAGCCCAGAACATTCGCAGCAAGACCCGCATATGAAAGCAAGAAACATATGGTCTACCTCTGAAGGTTTTATGCAGGCAGCGCCCGCACCACGATTTGTCGGTAGCCCTAGCGCTCATAAGCAAAGCGCGCGAATACCAAGGCGAGGTCAGCATACCGATGAAATATTGAAGGGATTAGAAAAGTAAGAGACACGAGGCTGCAACCTACAGTAGATAGGTTGATTACGCAATAAAGCGGGTCAGTGGGCTTTACGCAAAGCTCATAACAGACCCGATTAGACTTATATTGGCCATTTCATGTTTGAACATCATTATTTTCTGACCATATTCTTAGCTTTTCTAAAATATGTAGTGCCGTTCTGCCAAACTCAGTTAGCTCATAAGTAACAGCGATCGGCCTTTCGCTAACTACCTTTCGCAAAACGATTCCTTCGTTTTCCAGTTCTTTAAGCCTTTGATCGACAATTTTTTTACTGGCACCGCCAAGCATCCTTGCTAGATCATTAAATCTAACAGGCTCATCTTTGAGGTGATAGATAATTGAAGCTTTCCATTTTCCACCAATCAAACGCATTCCACTTTCGATAGCGCAAGGCTTATCAATAATGCTGTTAATTTTTTCTCTTTTTACCATTTGTTTTTACTAAGTTTTCCAAAATTTAACTCATATCCCACATAGGTTACCAAAATACTACTGGTTGATTATTGTATTCAGGTTACTAAAATATACCACATATGATTGAGCGAGAAAACATATCGCTATTTCAGACATAACCAATTAGGAGTATTTGAATGAGCAACACAAGTAAAAACAATGTACTAATTATCAATGCACACCAGTATTACCCTTTCTCGGAAGGCAAGCTAAACGCATCTTTCGTCGATAAAGCAGTAACGCTGCTTGAAGCTAAAGGCTACAACACTCGGGTAGTGACAATGGCCGAAGAACACAACGTTGAAGAACAGTTGGCCCATCATCAGTGGGCTGACATTGTCCTTCTACAGGCACCAATTAACTGGATGGGTGTGCCATGGTCATTCAAGAAGTATATGGATGAAATCTACACTGCAGGTATGGGTGGCGCCTTATGTGCCGGCGATGGTCGCGTTGAAGAAGCGCCGAAGAAAAACTACGGCACAGGCGGTACCCTTACCGACGTTAAATATATGATGTCTTTAACCTTCAATGCTCCAGAAGAGTCATTTAACGACAGCGAAGAGTTTTTCGAAGGTAAATCTGTAGACGATTTACTGTTTCCAATGCATATGAACTTCAAGTTCTTTGGCATGAAGCCAATGGAAACTTTCGCTAGTTTTGACGTGATGAAAAACGCCGATGTAGAAAACGATTTCAAACGTTTTGAAGCCCATATCAACAAGCATTTTTAAGGATTTATCATGAGTACTGAATACACCAATAAGTTACATGCAGGTTCTGCTTTTCCAGATATTTCAGCAAAGCTGTTAAATGGCGACACTAAAAAGTTAGCGACACCTGAGAACGGTCTTGATTGGAAAATGATAGTGGTTTACCGAGGGCAACATTGCCCACTTTGCACTCGATACCTCAATCAACTTGAGAGTGTTAGAGGTTATCTTGCCGAAACTGGCGTAGACCTTATTGCAGTGTCTGGCGACAGTAAAGCGCAGCTTGAAAGTCACCTTCCTAGGTTGGACATTAACTTTCCAATTGCGTACGGCTTAACGGTGGAGCAGATGGAAGAATTAGGCGTATATATCTCTGATCCAAGGTCTCCTCAGGAAACTGATCACCCGTTTTCTGAGCCAGCGCTGTTTGTTGTGAACAATGAAGGTAATGTGCACGTCGCTGATATTTCTAACAACCCATTTGTTAGACCTGAGTTAGAGACATTAGTAAGTGGTTTGGGCTGGATTCGTAATCCTGATAACAACTACCCTATTCGCGGTATGCATAAATAGGAGCTTCTATGAAAAAAGTGGCTAATTTCGTAGCAGCCCTTTTGGCAACGGGTGCTATGTTATCTGGGTGTGCTATGGCGAACGATGACAATACAGGACACGCTCATATTGTATCGCCAAAGCACTACACTCTTCTTTTAGAAAACGAAAACGTGCTCGTTTTAAAAATGACGCTTCAGCCCGGCGAGGAAGACACTTGGCACAAACACAATGCTGAAACCGTTTATTTTGAAGATGGCGGAAAAGCCATCATCAAAACAGCTGACAAAGCAATGACCTTGGAAATCCCTGATGGTTATGTCATGTGGCATGACGAATGGGAGCACCAAGTTAAAAATATTGGTGACTCAACGATTACTGCAATAATTGTGGAAGCTAAATAACCAAGTCTTCGATTATAGTAAGTGATAGGAACGCGTTTAAAGTTAGTGTCAGGGTTACTTGGCACTAACTTCAATATCTTGGCGCATACGCTTACTTATAATTACCCTCTACCACCGGCAGACCAATTTAGAAACAATCTTTATTTGATTTTTATAGCGCAAACATTATATTAACGCTCGTCGAAAATTCGACATTCAAAATCAGAAAGGGAAATATAATGAAAAAAATAATTGGACTAGCTGCTGCAAGCCTTATTCTTACCTCAGGTTGTGCCACCATTCTTACCGAAGAAACACACAAAATAAACGTTACAACAACTAGCGGTGAAACGACTACAGTTACTGTTGATGGCATGTCTCAAACAGTTCCTGGTGTAGTTACTGTTAAGAAAGAGAACAAAGATAAAGTGCTAGTTGCTGACGATGCAAAATGTACCGACGTTAACTTGAACAAAGAAGTCGAATCTGCGTTTTTCATCAACATTATTAGTGGCGGTGTATTCGGTTCGTCTACCGATTACGGCTCAGACAAAATGTGGAAATACCAAGATTCAGTAAGCGTACCTTGTAAATAAGATATGTTTACTCGAATTCTAAAAGGAAGCATTCTTGCTTCCTTTTTTTTGATTTTTTCAGCTAATTCCACGGCCAGTGACGTTACTCAAACTAGCTACTCAAAAGTTGATAGCGCAACGTTACAGCAAATAGCTAACGACCCGTTGTGGCACCTATTGTTACAACTAAAAAATGGGAAGCCAATTACTAACGACACCTCTATTTATATATTAAAGTCGTTCGTCAGCCCGTTGGCCGAAGCGCAAGCTACCATAGACCTTTTTCAGCGTAATACCCAAAACATTTGCAACTACCCTGCTCGTTTACGGCTGCTCAAGCGTTACATACCAGAATTCGAATCTATTCCCCCTGCCGAGCACTGCGCAGAATATCGCAAATTTGTTGAAAGTGTTCCGGCCGATAGTATCAAACTAATTTATGCCTCAGAAAATGTTACATCTGCGAGCTCTATGATGGGGCATATTATGCTTCGTCTAGATGGAACTAACGATAAAGACATTCCCGTTAAGCACGGTATTACGTTTTTTACAGACTTAGACTCTTTAAACGTCCCTCACATCATGTACGAAACATTGATGACAGGAAAAGAAGGCGTATTTAAGGTTGCTCCTTACCAAGAATTTGAGCAGTTTTATCTCTATGAAGAGCAAAGAAATATTTGGCGATACACGCTAGATTTCAACAAAGAGCAGCGTCACTTTGTACAAGACTACATATGGGAATTGGGACAGCAGAGCCCCGCTTATTTTTTTCATATATTCAACTGTGCCACCGTTACTCAGTTGTTGGTAAATATTGCTCGTCCTGCTCATCTAAATCAGGTTGCAAGCTGGCTGACCCCTCTTGATGTTGTTAAATTTGCACAAGCAAACTCTCTCGTTGCATCAACCCAATTTGTTCCTTCTAACAAATGGGAAATAACGACGTTAGAAGAAAGTATCGGGAGTAAACGCGCGTCTGCCATATCTTCGCATTTAGCTCGCGCTCAACTGGATTCATTGTCACTTTCGTTTGTTGAAACTAAATACGCACTAGCGCTTAATCAGTACTTTAGGTCAGCACAAACAATTTCAGAACAGCAATATCAAAAGAACTCCGCTGAAATTGCAGCGTTTGATGCTCAATATCAACACCTTTCTTTAGACGTGTCTGAGTTTCCTGTTCCTTCCACTCGCCAGCAAGAAGGTTATGTTGCTGCCGGCTTCACTCATCAAGACAGCCGTTCTTTTATGTCAATTCGAGCCTTTCCTGTTGCAAGAAGGCTAGCCGATGACAACAGGAGCATGATTGGTGAAACCGAGCTTGTCTTGGCCGACGTTGAGTTCAGAGTTGGCTTAGAGCAAAGCAACTTAGGTGATATCTATGTGGACAAGGCCATGCTTTATCAAATGGTGTCGCGGGTACCTGTTACACAAAATATAAGCAACTGGTCATCATCATTTAACATTGGAATAAATCGCGTGTTAACTGGCGAGCTAAAACGCAAACTCATTGTTCAATCGGAGTTTGGTTTAGGCTTTACACGTGAAGTTATGCAAGGTTTAGGGGTGTATAGCGACATCATTGTGGGTGCTGGCGCTAACAAGCACGAAGCATTTGTGTACGCCAAACCCGTTATTGGGCTATATGCATATACAAAACTGAATAGTAAGTTGGCGGTTAACTTAAGTAGGACCTACAACCAATACGGAAGTGATGAGCCAATCGATGCAGCATCGTTGAGCTTGCACCAATACGGTTTTGAAGACATCACGCTGGATTTTGAAGTAAATATACAAAAAGTTGCCGATGAATATGAATCTAGCGCATCTTTTATGTTGGGGTATCGTTTTTAATCTACTCATAGTGGGATGTATTGGGGTTACTTCATTTGGTGCAGCCTAACAATTGAAGTCCCCCAACAAACCCATTAAAGTCGCTCAACATAAACTCTTCTCACTTTCTGAAAGGCTTTAATTAATGAAGATTGAACGAATGGAAACTAAGCAGCGTATGAGTCGCATTGTGAAGCACAATGGCGTTATCTACTTATGCGGGCAAGTATGTGCAGATGCCACGCAAGATATTACTCATCAAACTCAAACCATGCTCGATAAAGTAGATAGCTTACTTGTTCAAGCGGGCAGCGATAGAAAGCATATGCTTTCAGCGACCATTTATCTTAAAACCATGGATGATTTTGCGAAAATGAATGAGGTATGGGATAACTGGGTTCCAGAAGGCTTCGCGCCAGCAAGAGCTTGCGTCACTGCCGATATGGCACGCGAGGCACTGCTTGTAGAAATCTCTGTTGTTGCTGCTGAGATTGTAGAATAAGCATAGATAGCAAGAACTGATTTTAGGCTCTATGATTGTTGGTATGCCGCCATACATAGAGCCAACCATGCTAATTTTATTCAAATATCCCTCGCCGTCATATCTCTGAAATAATTGTCCTATAGCGTATAAGGTTCTCTGAAAGTGCTGTCAAAAGCACTATGTCAAATTGCACATTGCTCCGATATGAGTTTTCATGAAAAAATTGAAACGCTATCAATACGAACGATATGCCATTCTTTGCCAACTTGCCTACCCCGATGCAGACGCACAATATCAGAAAATACTAGACCCATTTCATGAACGCCATCTTGTCGATAAGTACGGCAGAATGAGCGTAAGAATATTGTGGGTTGAGAACAAAAAAGAAGTCATCATCGTTTTTCGTGGTTCGTTGGGCTTCAAAGATTGGTTCGCTAACTTGTTTTTCATACCCTATCGATTGCGTCAGCTGAATCGAAGTTTCTTTGTTCATTGGGGGTTTGCAAGATTACTTGCGCAGCCGATGTATTCAAGTACAAAAACATCTGATGACGCGTTACCTCTTAGAGAGTTACTCGTAAAAGTACTAGAGCCACTTCACGCCCAAGGTAAACGGTTCTCGTTTATCGGTCATTCATCCGGTGGTGCGGTCGCAGTGTTAATGGCCGATTATTTCGAAAGGCGATTCCCGAAGTCAGTAAAAAGAGTGGTTACATTTGGGCAGCCAGCCGTTGGTACGCGTTCTTGGTATAAGCATTATTTATTGCACCATCGAACATATCGCATTTGCTGCGACCTAGACATAATCACCTTTATGCCGCCCTTCCCTTTTTACTTCTGGCATGTGGGTAAAATGCTATGGCTGCATGACGATAAAATTTATGAAAACACACCTACCCATAAACGCTTTTTAATGTCGCTCCAAAGTTGGTTGTTGCGCCCTATCACCTACCACTACATGCGAAAGTATATCCGCAACAAGTCGTTGTTTGACGAACACTAAAAACGATCACTTTTCGCTTCAAGTCCGTATTTTTAATTGTTTCATAAAATGTGTAACCACCTAAACGGCGTAGTTTACAGGCGAAATACAGTATGACTTCATTGACGATTGAACGGGCGAAAGCAGCACTTAAAAACGCATTTGTGGGCGACGCACTTGCTATGCCGGTGCACTGGTTTTACAACCCAGCTGATATCTACAAAACATTCCCATTAGGAATAGAACAATTTGAGGATGCGCCCCCCTTTCATCCCTCTTCAATAATGTCCCTTCACTCCACACAACAAGGTGGGCGTGCAAACAAAGCATCAGCTAGCCAAAAAGAAATTGTGGGTGAGGTCATTCTTAAAGGGAAAAGGCAGTACTGGGGTAAAGACAATGTGCATTATCATCAGGGTATGAAGGCAGGTGAAAATACGCTTAATGCTTGCTGTGCCCGTATTGTTTTGACCTGCGCGCTTAAAGGTTATGATGAAACTGAGTTTTTAAATCAATATATTAGCTTTATGCGCGCCGGTACTCCTAAACACCCAGACACCTATGCTGAGTCATACCACAGAGGTTTTTTCGCGAACCTTGAGCAAGGCTTCCCTGCGGATAAGTGTGGTGCAGTTACCCATGATACGGCTTCTATAGGGGCTTTTGTATCGGTAACACCTTTAGCGATAGTAGAAGCTGCTAGAAATACTGCGCTTAACGACATCAAACACCTATGTCGTAAGCACTTGTTTTTAACTCATCCCGACCAGTCATTAGCATCGGTATGCGATTTCTATGTTGAGCTAATATACAAATTAGCGCATCGCCAAGATGAATCACCCAAAAACATGTTAGAAGGTATTGCGAGTAAGTCTGCAGGGCTGAACTTGGCGTCCCTTACGGCAAAGAACAAAAGCGATATTGAAGTTGTTGGGCGCATGTATTCGCCGGCATGTTATATCTCAGACGCCTGGCCCGCCGTTTTGTATTTCGCATACCGCTACGCAGATAATCCGAAAAGAGCGCTTATAGCAAACACTAATGTGGGCGGTGACAACGTGCATCGCGGTTTTGTTTTAGGGGCCATACTAGGTTTAATGCACGGGACCGAGATAACCTCATGGTTTAGCGAATTAACCGACGCGAAAAAGCTAAACTCCCTAGTCGATTCACTGGACGTGGAGTGAGCCAGAAGTAGGCATCTTGTAGTTTTAAAGCTAAGCAAATACCGTACATGCTATCATATAAGCGGCCAATCACTGACGCTTGGTTTCACCCAAATTTACGTTATAAAACCTTACAACGTAACTGTTTGACCAGTTTTCGCCGCTTTGAATATGGCGTTAACAATCTTAATATCAGCAAGCCCTTCACTACCGGTTACCATTGGCTGGCGCCCAGTCAATATGGCTAAAGCGTCGTTATCCATTTGAAGCGTTTGCTGCATACCGTCAATAGGTGGCAGCGTTTTCCCGTCTGACGTTGTCCCCGTTACGCCATTGTAGCTCTGCATAGGTTTCAGCTGATACCAACCGTCTTCACAGTCAGCTTTGAAATGATTAAACCCTTTTACTACGCTAGTGCCGCAATTAGCCACTAGCCCGTCACCAAAGTCCATGGTGAATAGGGTAGTTTCATCAACTTCAGTGAATTTTTCTGGGAAACGTTGTGGTGGGTGGCTGCCAGTTACAGACAAAGGCTCTTGCCCCGTTAAAAAGCGCGCACTGTTTATCGCATAAACGCCCATGTCATAGAGTGCGCCGCCACCCATATGCTTTTTCATGCGCCAGTTGTCTGCCGCTCTACCCTGCCCGGCATAACCCGCAAAGCTCGATACTGCGGTTATATCTCCATAGGGTTTAGTTTCAAGGTATTGATGAAAAGTGCGTGTATTAGGCTCGTGCTGCATGCGATAGCCGATAGACAAAGTCACATTATTTTTATTACAGGCATCTATGATAGCTTGGCACTCCTCACTATCCATCGCCATTGGCTTTTCACACCACACGTGCTTTCCAGTATTTGCAGCCTGCACTGCAAAGTTTTTGTGCGTACCTGTGGGCGTTACAACATAGATAACGTCAATATCATCGTTATCCGCAATTTCAGCCATAGTGCGGTATGTGTATACGTTGCTATCCTTAATTCCATGCTTTCTTTGCCACTTAGGAATTTTTTCTTCGCTACCTGTGATGATGCCTCGCAATTCACAATGCTCGGTGTGCTGTAGCGCAGGTGCTAATAAATTTGTGCTGTAGTTGCCTAAGCCAAGCAAGGCTACGCCAAGTTTCTTTTTAGGTGGCTGAGCTAACAAATAAGGGCTGTGGGCAACGAGCAAGCCTGAACCCGCTATTTGAAGAAAATGACGACGAGTAATACGAGGCATTGGCCTTCTCCATAAGAAAAGTATCCATGTGTGGTTTTAGTAGTGTTTTACTTGTCTAAATAGATCACACACAAATTGCCCAATTAGATAAGAAATCTCATGATTGCGGCTAATATTATTTAAAAAGTTATTGGCTCTTAACTATTTTTTAAAATCTTATCTATTGAAGTTTATGCTCTCGTTTCATTAATCTCAGCAATGAAAAGCTCGCAGGCCCGATAACGCTCTCACTGGGCGAGCCCATGTCGCAGTTTTTGTTAGCCAAAGAACTCGGTGAGTTCACTCGGCTTTATCCGTCTATTCAATTAAAAGTGAAAAGCTCTACAATATTCGCCGATTTAGACAAAGGTGAAGCGGATGTCGTAATACGGGGAGCACCTAAATTACCGGAACACTTAATTGGAAGGCGACTTTACAAGCTAGGCTTGTGCTTTTATGCACACAAAGATTACTGTGAAAATACACCCCGTAAAGACTGGCGATGGATTACGCCGTCAGAGAATGAAGTTTGGCCCCAATGGCTAGCACAATCGCCTTACCCAGAGGTACCAATTGGAATAGCAATCGATGACATCATCTCTCGATATCACGCTATATTAAACGGCGTGGGTATGGGAAGAGCAGCATGTTTCATGGGCGACCCACACCCCGACCTAGTACGTCTACCGGGCAGCGCGCCCGTTTTGAAATACGATATTTGGCTTCTCACCCACCCTGATTTGTATGAACAGCCTAAAGTAAAATTGCTGATGCAGTTTTTAACCGATGCGTTAATGACTAAAAAAACGCTCGTTGAAGGAGAGGCATAAGTTTATTTACGGTAAACCATTTAGATGGCTTACTGCTGCAGAACAACGCCTTGTTTATAACAAGCGGACCATGTTGACAGCTGCAAACCTATACCTTTTTTTACAAGAACGCCCCACACGATAAGCCGCCCGTATGGATGTCGCATTATGCAGTGAAAAGGCTACGACACCGCTTTGGGTACGTTAAGCGTATTCCGTGCGTCATTGGTCAGTTTCACTAACGCTTTTCGTACGTCTGTTGACGACGCGCATGGCGCTTCAAAAGGGATAAACCAAGTCTGCTTTTCTGTACCGCAGTGCATGCCTTCTGGAAATACGCTGTGCATTATCGGCGCTTCAGTGTTAACGCCTACTTTGTGCTGCAAGATAAGCTGCATCGCGTCCTGATGGTCTTCATTCATATGGGTAATCATGCCCTCTGGTGCGCTATGCCACTCTTGGGCTTCAACGCGCCAATAGTTTTTATCAACCCAATGGATTTTTCCGAACCCACCAATAAAACGTACTCGCTCAGTACGAATAACGTAAAAATTGAAATCGTGGGTTTGCTCGTATTTTTTAGCTTGAGGGAATAAACGAAGATACTGTGCTTTCACGTCATCTTGGTTCGCTAGCTCCGCACTCCCCATAATAGTCACCCGGCCATTCGCCTGAGAGTCATCTTCACCGGCATCAAAAATGGTTAAGCTAACTTTGTCGTTCGCTTTAATATTGCGCGTATGCAGTGCGATATCGCTGATGTAGATAACTGCGTCACCACCAGACGTTAAATAATAAGGTACAACCGAACCAAAAGGGTAGCCGGGCATTGATGTTGAATGCGTACCCAATACACCGCTGTGATGGGTGCGGCTTAGCTGTTTTGCTTGAAATGCAATAACTTGCATACTCATGGTTAACTCCGTTCTTGTTTATCGGTTTTCGTAAAAGTTAATGTGTCACGAAAACGTGTTTTTGTTCGTTTTTAATTAGGTTTAACTGGGTGTGATAGCACCGAGAAAGCATATCGGTAGTAAGTACTTGCGCTGGTGGTCCGTCGGCTAAACACTGCTTTTCCCCCAATAAAATGAGTCTATCGCAATAAGGGGAAATTAAATTGAGGTCGTGACTTACGCAAATAATGCACAGCCCTTTTTCTCGTAGGGCGACCAATTGTTCCATTACTAGTTTCTGGTGGCGCAAATCTAGGGCTGAGGTGGGTTCATCTAACAGCAACAGCTTGCCTTCCAAACTCTCGTTTTGATCGCCCGGTATTATTTGAAGAATAGATTTAGCTAAAAATATTCTCTGCCTTTCCCCGCCAGATAAGGTTTGAATATTGCGAGCTAGTAAATGCGTAATGTCAAACTGCTTGGCAATACCATGAATCAACCGACTCTTTTGTTCCAATGACTCAACGTACTGATACCGCGCCAAATGAAGTAACTCGTCGGCGATAAACCCAAATGGCGTTGACGCGCTTTGTGCCATCACTGCACGCTGTATTGCTAATTGATTTGGGCTTAGCGCACTAATTTTTTGCCCGCCAAGCGTTAGCGTTCCACCAGATGGCGTTTCTACACCACTGAGCATAGCAAGTAGCGTAGATTTACCGCATCCGTTTTCACCCGCTATCGCGGTAAACTCACCAGTGTTAAATGACAAAGATATTTGTTCAAGCAAACGCGTGTCACCTCTGGCTATCACAACATCTTTCAATATAAGCAACGCCGTGTTTAACCGTTTACAACTTTCGCTTTGCTCTAGGATTTCCACTTTCATTTGAGCTACACCCCACCACCAAGTAAGCGGCGTTGCTGCCAAAGTAAGTAAAGGAAAAATGGCGCCCCAACTGCTGATGTAACAATACCAATAGGTATTTCCATAGGCACAAATAAGGTACGAGCCAAGGTATCGGCAACCATTAATAGCAAAGCGCCCATTAGTGCGCTGGCAGGTATTAGCACCTGGTGGTTTACACCAAATATGGCCCTGCACATGTGGGGCACTACCAAACCTACAAAGCCAATAATGCCGCACAGCGCCGTCGCTAGCGCCACAGAGAACGCCACCAGCCATAAAACCCAGTGTTTGTATCGGGTAACATTAAGCCCCATATAAGCCGCCTCTTTTTCACCAAGCGCGAGTAGATTAAGCGCATTACGTGACTTCATAAGACCAGTAAAAGCAACAAGCCCAGCTAGCGCAATAAGACCACAAAGCGCCCAGCTTGCTCCGGCAAGACTACCCATGGTCCAGTAGCTTATTTGGCGAAGTGCGTCATCGCTTGCTACATAACTAATAGCCCCTATCACGGTTCCGGTTAAGGCGTTAATGGCAACACCAGCCAAAATAAGCGCGGCTACCGAAACGCCTTGCGGCCCATTTGAAAACCGAAGCACTGTCCATACAGAAAGTAGTGCACCACCAAAGGCCCACATGGCTACCCATATAGACTCAAGCGCAGGGATGAGCGGAGGTACTATGGTCATACTAAGGGCTGCAGCTGCGGCTGCGCCCCCTGCAATACCAATTAAACCAGGGTCGGCAAGCGGATTGCGCACTAGCCCCTGCATTGCACAGCCAGATACGGCTAGAAGCGCGCCAATCAGCATTGTCATGATCACCCTCGGCAGCCTTATTTCAGATAACACATACCAATGAGTGGTATTTGCTACCGAATTTTCTACCGTATTTACGCCGCTAATGAAGTATCTAAATTGCTGTTCAATATCAATGGGTAAACTGCCGCGGGTTAACCCTACATAAGCACAGAACAACAGCAATACAACCAGTATTCCCATGCCTATACGTTTTCGCTGCGCGCGGGCATTAATAAGCTGAAGGACTACAGGCGTCAGTCGGTAATCATTTGAATAATCACTTGGGTAATCACTTGAGTAATCGCGTGGGTTATCACTGCGCTTAGCTGCGGAAGATAACTGCATTATTGACTCGTTCTACTGTTAGCAGCATTTTGCGTTTGTTTCATTTCAATGGCTTTTTCTGCGTGCTCTGCAATACGCTGAAGCGCTACATCAAAGCGCGGAGAAAGCCCCAAACTAATGCTGCTATCCATGGCTTCAACTAGGCAATGAATACCAGCAAAGGTGGCTGCTAACGCATGGTGCGTACAAAGTGCATCCTTCGCGTTTTTCCCACGCAGCATGTGCCCAGCGGCAATCACAATATCAGGGTTTTGCATCAGCACAGACTCAGCATGCATCACTTTGTAGCCTTCCACTGCTGCACCTATATTAACGATACCCAGCGTATCGAATAGCGCTTGGGGCACGGTATTTTTACCCGCAACCGTTATTCCTCTGTCATTGTTCGCCACCACAAAAAGCGCTTTAATTGGTGTATTGAACGCTAAGGTTTTATCTGCGTACCGCGCCTTTTGTTGCTCTACCTTCTTTTCAATATCGTGAACAAGGGTAACGGCGTTATCACTTGCCGATAGTCTTTCGCCAATATCCAGTACTAGGCGCTTTAGGCCACTTAAGTTTTTGTCGACGTTAAAGGTAGTAACCTCTACGCCAGCATGGGCTATTTGTTCAAGCGCAACACTTGGGCCTGTCGCCTCAGCGCCTAGCAGCATTGTGGGCTGTTGGGCCAATACTCCTTCAGTGCTGAGCTGACGAAAGTACCCAAGCTTAGTGAAACTTGTCGCTTCTTTTGGGTACATACTGGTACTGTCAGTAGCAATTACCCAATCGCCTCGTCCTAACGCGAAAACAATTTCGGTGATACTGCCGCCAGCGGTAACAATTCTAGGAGATGCAGTTTGCGTTTCATCTAAAGGGGCGCTAAACGCCCCTACTGCAAACAAACTCCACCCTACCATCACAGTACACAACGCTTTTACGGCAATAGATGAAAGTGAATGAGCCTTTTGCAACATCATTTACTCTCCACTTACCGGGTCGGCGCGGAAACTATACGCACCTGATGTTCCCTCTTCATCGTAGTAGCTAGTAATTTGAAGCTTGTAAGTCGTATCGCCTGCTTGAATTAAATAAACCCCAAACTGTGAGTAAAGTAAGTGGCTGGTGCTGTCGTAGAAATACCAATTGTTCGCACTCATCGCGTACTCGCTAACGATCTCTTCACTGAAGCCATAAAAACGTGCTGCTTCGGGATCCACGCCATCGTATGTGTCAGCGTCGGTGCGAAGCACGGTCGCATCATCAGCAATAGAAAGGGTAAACTCCCCCGCTCCGTCAGCACACGGAATTGATAAATCCCAATCGTCAGTTTGTGTAACTACTTGCTGAATATCGAAGTCAATATAAACCGTGTCGCTACAGCCCACCGCATCAACGGTCAGTGCGACTTCTTCAGCAAAGGTGGTTTGCCCGTCAAGAACGCTTTGATGCATAACGCCAAGGGTTATTTCACCGATACCTCGCCCTTCAGTAACAATATCGGTAACGTGAAATTTTGTGTAGTTGCTGTCAGATGACACAATGTAATACGTTTCTTCATTTGGCGTTACTACGTGAGTGGTAAAGTCGTAGTTGTAAAAGGTATCGCCGATCATTTGGGTTTCTGTATCTGTGCTGAACGCGTCAGCGTCTGGTATATCGCTTTGAGTAACAGCCAAATAATCATCTAGTTCGCTGTCAGCACTCGCATTTAAGAACAAGTCAGGCACTGGCGCGCCCGTATCATCGTAAAAGTCGCTATTATTTCCGGTAAAATAAAGGCTAACAGCGGTTTCCTGGTTTG
This sequence comes from Alteromonas alvinellae, assembly GCF_902705805.1. Lineage (NCBI taxonomy): Bacteria > Pseudomonadati > Pseudomonadota > Gammaproteobacteria > Alteromonadales > Alteromonadaceae > Alteromonas > Alteromonas alvinellae. The sequence goes on from NZ_CACSIH010000048.1 coordinate 24,700, forward strand.
TATTTAAAAACACATTGGTACGCTTAAAGCCAATATCCCACGTGGTATCCGTTGCGGCTTCTTCTTCAGTAAGCGTAAGTTGCGTTTGTGTATCTAAGTCAAAGTACACGGCAACAGGCTCGGATGTAGACCCTGTACTAAAAGGCCCGTAAATGGTTCCCTCTTCGTTTTCGCCGTCACTGCTTCCGGCATCTGAATCTCCGCTACCATCGGTCACTTCATCAGGCGTTTCGACTGAGGTGTCATCGCTACTTGAGCTGCCACAAGCAGTTAGTCCGAATGTCATGGCAAGCAGTAACGCTAAATAAGTTTTGTTCATGTGTTTTCCTTTTTAAAATTCGCCGAATTAACCAGCGGTTTTTAGTTGTTGGTTTGGGATCTGCCGTTAGGTATTTTTTGTTTTGATCTCAAACGCAGTTTTCTGTGTCGGAGCTTTCGTTTTATGGTTATTTCAATACTGGTAACTCACACCCAGATACAATCGCCTGGCAGCAATCGGCCTTGCGTCAAACGCGCCCGCCACAAGGGCATCGGATGAGCGATGTTCATCAGTGAGGTTTTCAAGTCCAAGGCGCGCTTGCCACTGAGGCGTGAACTGGTGCTGTACGACTGCGTTTAGCGTGGTAAAGCTGTCTTTGGCAATTGTGATATAGCCACTGGAAGGCGACACATTCCCCTCATGCACTCCGTAAAGCTGTATGCTGGTGTCGGTTTGGCTAAACTGATAGGTAACGGATGCTTTAACTAAATGAGTAGGACGTTCAGGCAAGCGCTGTGAACTGCCATCTTCAGCAATTAAATAACTGTAATTCAGTTGCCACTGCCAATTATCATTCTCCGCGCTGGCGCTTAAATCAGCACCGTAAAGGGTGGCTTCATCGAGGTTTTGATAAACTGAAATATCTAAACCTGCCTCTTGCGATGCATCTACATCTACCGCTGTGGTGATGAAATCATCAGCTTTAGTGTAGTGAAGGTTAATATCAAGGTGATATAACCAGTTACTTTGGGTCGGTTCTACTCGAAGGTTGGCGCCCAAATTGGTATTTAACGCTGTTTCGGGCGTAAGTGCGTCGTTGCCTAGAACCATATAACCTAAGTTACTATGGTCGAAGATGTAATAGCGTTCTTTGAGGTTAGGCACGCGATAGCTACTGCCAGCCCCAGCGCGAAGTTGCAACGAAGTACTGTCAGCACTAAATGACTGGCTTGCACTTGCTTTAAATGCAGTATGCCAACCAAAATCAGAATCGTTTTGTATTCTTGCGCCAGCTAAAAGCTGGGTGTCTTTTTTCTGCCAGTTTCCTTGTAAATAAAGCTCGGCACTTTCTCTACTTACATCATCAACTTCAACCGTGCCCGTGCTGAGGTTTTGTTGATCCAGCGTGTCGCCATGTAAAACAAGGCCCCCTACCCACTCAATATCTTTGGTGGAATAAATCTTTTGCGCTTCTAATTCCGCAAGCTGAATATCGGTTTGACGTAACCCGTTGCTGTTACCGCTTTCTTCATTATGAGAAAGATAGCGTGTGTTGATATGCCAATCGTACTGCTGTTCAACGCGAACATCGTGCTGCCACTGGGTAACGTTTGAAAGATAACTAATAATGGTGGCTTGACCCGGTATTGATGACTGAGGTTTGTTTTTTTGCTCATCCAGCCATTGCCCTTTGTATTGCACGCTAATGTTATTTATCAACGTCGATAAAGACACTTGCACAAAAGATTTGTCTACCGCGCCACCATCTTGTGACGTGGTTTCGTTGTCGTAATCAAAACCGGGGTTAGTAATATTTTGGGCCGTTATGCCAAGCTGCCAATTGCTTACTGCTTTCGCTGCAGTGACCCTAGACGTATGCCCGAATTCATCACCGTCAATTGCATCATCGGTAAAATAAGATGCCTCGTAGTCTGCTGCAAACTGCGAGCCTTCTACCTTTTCGGTAATGATATTGATAACGCCACCCATCGCAGAGCTGCCGTAAAGCACAGAAGCAGCGCCTCGCACAATTTCAATTTGCTTAATATTAGCAACGCTAATTTGGTCAAGGTCGACAGAAGAGCCTGTAGGTGAAATGATGGGCTGGCCGTTAATTAACACCAATACGTGATCGCCATTGAACCCGTTTAGCTGAACGTTGTACCCGTCTTTTTGACTGCGTCTAACTACAACACCGGGCATCACTTCAAGCACTTGGCGTAGTGTGCCTTTACTTAATCGAGCAATGTCCTCTTTATCTACCACGTCAACTTTTACAGGTGAGGATGCCAATAACTTTGGTGTTCTAGTGCCTGTAACAACAACGCGTTCAAGATCACCTTCTGCTAAAGCTGAAAAAGCCAACGGAAAGCTAGCGGCTACCAAAAGTGAAGGTAAAAAGTGAACTCGTTTCATTTATTTTTCTTTTAACGCAAATGATAATGATTTGCGTTTGATATTATTTATTTAGAAGCGTTTTGCAAGGAGAAATGTAGAAATTCGTTAGAAAAACTCTGCTACAGCATTGTGTTTAACGTATTTTTTGCATTAAAAACAGAGCGATAGGACGTTAAAAAATTTTCGATGTTTTGCGAGAAAAGAACAGCATCAAGTTGGATTGGCAACACGACATAGTGGAATAAAAAGAGATAGAAAGAAAAAAAGCACTTTCCTTCTACTCTTAGTAATGCGGCTTCCCTTACAACAAAGAATTAGTAGTATGAAGACCGCTACACAAATGGTGTAGCGGTATGCAATTTGTAGCTAGTTAGTCGAGTCACTTACGTAAAACACATTGTCTGGTATTTCATTTCCAATACCTGTGTTGTTACGAATAACATCGGCTAGCGTCACCCCCTCAATCATGTCGAGCTCTTCATCTGTAAGATAATTTTGGTACCAAAACCTATCACCATCTCGAAGGGCTTCAAATTGCTCCGTGACCATTGCGCGAAATAAAGGACCTAACTGGGAACCTTCTTCCGCAACCGGATCCTCTGCAAGACCGCCAGTAAACAAGTCAATATCGTCAACGCTGTCGTAGGTCGCCTCTAGCGCAAGTTGTAACTCAGTATTAGAGGTTACTTCACTAAATGACTGCCTACGCTCTAGACCGAACTGAGCCCGCATATCGTTGTAAGAAGGCACACCGTGATCTCTTCCTCTTTGACTATTTAGCGCAACCAAATCTAAGCCCCCTTGGCCGGATGAACCAAATAAAAAGTTACGCAGTTCACTAAGGCGTGTTGATCTTTCGTGATTAG
>NZ_CACSIH010000049.1:0-532 GCF_902705805.1 Alteromonas alvinellae
TCAGGATAGTTGTCGCCTCAGTTTTTCATAAAAATATAACAGGGAGCGGTAAGTTAGATATTAGTGAAGCATTATCCTGAAGATCATAAGAAAGCCATCATTAGAAAGCTGGTTGAAAGTGGCTTATCATTACGCCAATTCGCAAAGCTAGAAAGTATCAACTTATCTACTTTGTATTCATGGCGAGATAAGTATTTAAAAGCAGGTTCTAGTTTGGCTGATAGCAATAGTTCAGATGGTTGGTCACCAGAGCAAAAGTTCTCAATTGTTTTAGAAACAGCAGCATTGAGCGAAATTGAGTTAAGTGAGTATTGCCGTGAAAAAGGGCTTTACCCTGAGCAAGTTAAAGAATGGAAGCGAAGCTGCATTGCAGGCAATCAAACTAAAGCCCAGCAACGTAAGCAATTAACCCAAGAGCGAAAGGATGATCGTAAGCGGATTAAAGAGTTAGAAAGAGAGTTAAAGCGCAAAGATGCTGCGCTTGCTGAAACGGCAGCGTTGTTGGTGCTCAGAAAAAAGTTAAATGCCTACT
>NZ_CACSIH010000050.1:0-10273 GCF_902705805.1 Alteromonas alvinellae
TATGTACAGCAAAGATCAACAGACCCTAGGGCATGAAGCAAAGATTTCTTCATCTATACGTACAAAGTCGAGATCTTTTTCTGTTTTCTCTATCGCTTTTTTACACGTTGTGTATATTTCTGGGGCGTGGGCTTCAAGCGCTTTTAAAAAAGCGCTAGCCTTAAACATGAACATACCGCTGTTCCAGAAATACTCGCCTGAACGAACGTATTCTGTGGCGGTAGGTATATTAGGCTTTTCAACAAATTCACTTACATCGAAGCCAATATTAAGTTTATTCCCAGCTTTAATATAGCCGTAGCCTGTATGCGGTTGAGTAGGAACAATACCGAATGTAACTAACTTACCTTGTTCAGCTAAAGCCTGGGCTTCCTTTATCTTCGACTGAAATGTATCGCTATCTTGAATCAAGTGATCAGCAGCTAAGACGAGTAGAACTGGGTCATTATCGTCTTCCATAGCTTGAAATGCTGCCAGTGCGATTGCTGGTGCTGTATTTCTTCCTACAGGCTCTAACAGTATATCGCTGTTATCAACACTGATTTGGCGCATTTGCTCAGCAACCAGAAAACGGTGTTCTTCATTACAAATTATAGATGGTGGTAATGATTCGATTCCGTCGAGTCTCAGCACAGTGTCTTGAATCATAGTTTTGTCAGAAGTAAGAGACAAAAATTGTTTAGGTAAAGCAGCGCGAGACTTTGGCCACAAGCGGCTTCCCGTTCCGCCTGCAAGAATAACTGGCTTCATTAGCGTTCCTTGATTTATAAAATGCTTTTACTGTTTTCAGTATACTGAGTTATGAGGAAGATAAAAACGGTACAGCATAATAATCACAACCATCACTTTAAAGCGTTAATCAATCTAACCCCATACGCGGGAAAGTGTTCGTCCTTCGTTAATATTTGCAACCCTTCAGCTTGAGCTTGTGCGATCAGCATTCGGTCAAATGGATCGCGGTGGTGCATTGGCAGTCTTCCTGCTTGCTGGCCGTGGAATAAACTGATAGGTAATGCGCTAAAACCTAATTGTTCGATAAGCGACTCAATATCATCTGGTACCGTAAGTTTTCCCAGCTGCTGTTTAATCGACATCTCCCAAACCGAAGCGGCACTGATATAAATGCCATTTTCAGTATTAGAGATATGCTTCTGAGCATTAGGACCTAATTGCTCATCTCCGCTCATCCACCAAATTAAAACGTGGGTATCTAGTAAGATTCTTTTCATTACAAACCGAACATATTTGCTATATCTTCGTTAACCTCTTTCGAGTCGAAGTCTTCGGTTGCATGAACTTGGCCTTTGAATTGCCCAAACATGCGTTTCTTTTCTGGTTTAAAGGGCACTAGCTTCACTGCTGGCTTTCCCGATTTGGCGATAACAACTTCTTCACCCGCCTCAGCCCGTTCTACAAGCTGGGATAACTTACTTTTTGCCTCGTGCATATTGGCTTGCATACAAGCCCCCTGATAAACTTAGCTAAACTTAGCTAATATGGTAGTTTAAAAAAGTAGCAGTTGCAACGATGGCTTTAGCTCATTTGTGTTTAACACTAGTGGCATAAAAATTTGATACTGAAATAAACAGAATATCTGTCGTGTCGGTAATGCTTATTCTTTATCACCAAAGGACACTCACAAAAAACTTCCCAAACCACAAAATTCGAAATAAAATCCGCGCCAATTCAACCCCTGCCATTAAGCCTCAAGCTTAATCACACCCGGCGGGGAAGAAGCATGCTTTAAATTGTGGGGTCAGAGTCGTTACTCTGACCCCACTGCTAACTGCTTATAAGTTATCAAAGCTTACAAGCGGTAAAGTGAGTTCATGCTACCTACCATATACCGCAGCGTGAACTTCGTTTCGTTTAGTTTGCTTTTATTAGCGGAGTCGTTATGAATAGGCTGCGTGAGCTTTCCAGCCAAGTGATGGATGTTTACCAATCTCTTTCTCAAGAATTCAGCGCATATCAATCAAGTCAGTCATTAAACTGTGTTGAGAAATGCGGCGCATGTTGCAACAAACCCGACATTGAAGTGTCGCCTTTAGAAATGCTGCCATATGCACTGCATCTGTTTGATACAGGGCAAGCCGAACAAGTATTCGATGAGCTTCAAAGCTATAACGGCTTTGCATGCAAGCAATATCAACGCTTGAGTTTGGACGGTACTGAAGGCTATTGCGGAATTTACGAATACCGCCCCGGGATTTGCCGTATGTTCGGCGCTGCTGGCTACAAAACTAAATCAGGCAAAGCAACGCTTTCGGTGTGCAAACCAATAAAGCAAGCCGTACCTGAAAAATATGCGGCCGCGCTTATTGCTATTCAGCCAGCATGGGGTCAGAGTCACGACTCTGACCCCATGTCTACCATGTCTATATCGAGTAGCAAACCACCAATGATTGCTGAAGGTAGGCAAAGGCTGGCGCAACTGGATTATGAGTTAGGCGATAAGCTTATGCCTATAAACGATGCGCTCCGCTACATACTAGAAAAAATACTTACACTAAGGTTTTATTCACAAAATATAGATGATGGCGTTGCAGCGTAACATGCAGTAAGCATGGGGTCAGAGTCATGACTCTGACCCCCAAGTACTTCACTGATTCCAAAAACTTCGCTGCTGAACTTTGAGCCTGAATTTCAAGGTACAGGATTGTACTCCGCAAAAGTCCACTTATCATCGATAAGTAATAACGACTAATCGGAGCTATAGTATGGCAAGAAGGAGAAGGATTTCCCCAGCAGGTTTCCCTGTACATGTTATTCAACGCGGCAATAATCGTTCTAATTGCTTTCTAAGTGAAACAGACTTTATTGCTTACGTAAAATGGCTCAATGTCTACGCGAAAAAGTTTAATATACATATACATGCCTGGGTATTGATGACAAATCATGTGCATTTACTTTGCACACCTCAAGAAGATAATAGGGGGGTAAGTGCAATGATGCAGTCAATCGGTCGAATGTATGTAAGAAGATTTAATGCAAAATATGAGCGTACCGGAACATTATGGGAAGGGCGTTTTCGTTCCTGTGTAGTGGATTCAGAGAAATACTTAATGACTGTGTCACGCTACATTGAGCTCAATCCAGTAAGAGCTGGCCTGGTGAAACACCCAGCTAAATATAAGTGGTCAAGCTATCATCGCAATGCGCGTGGGGTTCACACCTCATTATGCACTGAGCACCCAATATATACATCATTAGGCACAGATCCTGAAGCACGGCAAAAGTCTTACAGCGCACTTTTTCATGACGAACTTTCAAATAAAGATATAGAGCGTATTCGAACATACAGTCAAATAGGTAAGGCGCTTGGCTCAGAACAGTTTAAAACGCGACTACATGAAGCATTGGGGTCAGAGTCCCGACTCTGACCCCATAACTCAGAGCGTCACGCTAAAATTTCGCGAGCCGAGGCAACAATCGCTTCACTTATCGTGTAGTCGGCACGGCTTTTACCGGTAATGGCGTAGTATCTTTCATTAAGGGTATTGGCGTTACCAATACAGTGCACGCCGTACTGTTCTTCAACGTGCTTCGAAATAGCAGAAGGTGCGCAGAATACGCCGAAGTCCTCACTGCCAAATAACTTCAGCAACGCGGTATCATCAAACTCAGCAACAATTTTGGGGTAAAGCTGCTCGGCTTCAAGCCAGCTTGTCAGCGCTTGTCGTATTCCAGAAGTATTACCTTGAATAAGCAGCGGCATTTGGTTTAAACAGTCGGGGAACTGTAACCCTTCACTTAGGGGGGATTTACCAAAAAAGCTCAAAGAACTTTCCCCTAGGAAGAAGCTATTTGCACTAATTTGTGTGCCAGGCGCAATGCCTCTGTCGGCAACAATAAAGTCAATTGCGTTAATGGCGAGCTCTTTTAATAAACCGTCAAAGCTATCTTCTTTTATAACGTACTTTACTTGCGAGAATTTACGCATGGTATCGTGCACAAAATCGTAAAAAAGCACTTTTGGAATTCCATTTGTAATACCTATTACGAATTCTTTCGTATTCACTTCATCGCTATTGTTAAGTATTTCAGCCAGTTGGTTACCCTTGTGAAATATTTCACTGGCATACTGATAACTTACTTTACCCCGTGCATTTAGGTACAGCCGTTTGTTTATTCTGTCGAATAATGAATAACCCAGCTGACTTTCAAACGTGCTAAGTTGCCCGCTTACGGTTTGCGGGGTAACGTGGAGTAACTTTGCGGCTTTGGCAATGCTGCCTTCGCGTGCCACAAGATAAAAATAATAGAGGTGATGGTAGTTTAGGTGATGCATACTTAATTAAGACGCTAAATACTATTAAATAATAGAGCTTCGAGAAAAAGTACTCTGACCCCATTATTTATAATGACAATTATTTTCGATGAACTATTAAGAATATAACAGATTTATTCTAACTAACCATTGCAATACACTATAAGTGTTGTTTCATAGACTCGGTAAACAACGCATAACTGATTTTTTAAGCTAGCGGTATATTGAAGACATAACTATGGCTAAACCAATAGATTTACGTAAAACGCGAAAAACACTTTTTTCGTTACTAAGACCTGAGGCTGGCTTTTTTTGGGTTGCTATCGCTTATGGCGTGGCAATCAGTTTGATGACACTGGCAGTACCTATTGCCGTACAAACGCTAATTAATAGTATCGCCAATATTGGCTCTACCCGAGCAGTCATCATACTGGCCGTTATTCTTTTCCTTACTCTGTTTATATCAGGTGTATTCAGCGCCCTTCGTATGCGCGTTATGGAATTTTATGAGCGCAAGGTTTACGCGCGTCTTACCGCTGACTTAGGGCTTAAAACCATCCTTGCCCCGCATAGTTTTTTTGAAGGTCGCCAGAACGTGAGCATTACGCAGCGTTATTTCGACATTATGACGTTTCAAAAGAATATGCCTTCTCTCATGATCGACGGTTTCGCATTGGTATTACAAATGCTGGTGGGTTTCACATTGGTTTCTTTTTACCATCCAGCCCTTTTCGCATTTAACGTAGTGCTTCTTCTAACCATGTACGCCGTATGGAAAATTTGGGGCCGCGGCGCTAAGCGTACCGCCATTGAACTTTCTCACGCTAAATATGATTCAGCAAAATGGCTACACGATATCGCGACCGCTCATGAGTTTTTCAAATCTGCCGATCACGTCGAATACGCCGGCCGCAGTACCGAAGGCTACATAAGCAACTACGTTAAGAAACACAAGAGCCACTTCCACTACACCTTTTCGCAGGTGGTTATGTTCCTACTGATGTATGCCGTAGCAAGTGCGTCATTATTAGGTATAGGTGGTGTGCTTGTCGTACAAGGCGAGCTGTCTATTGGTCAGCTCGTTGCAGCTGAGCTTGTTATGTCAGCCGTATTCTTCGGTTTGTCGCGTTTCACTCAGTACCTTAAACTATATTATGAACTGTATGGTGCCGCCGAAAAGCTGGGTGGTGCTTTGGCTATGCCTCAAGAAGAGCTAAATGCTTCAGAGCATATACCAGCATCGTCTAAACTCGTTTTTAACGATGTAGAGTTAAAACATGGTAATGATTCCTGCAACCTTAATGTGGTGTTTGAACCAGGCACGAAATACTTTGTTACCACTGACAAAAGCTGGGTTCAAAAACAATTACTCGGTTTATTAAAGCAATACGACCGCGTTAAATCGGGCGATATATTGTTGGGGGAGCTTAGCCTAAACGACTACGACACCCATGAACTAAGGCAAGCCGTCACTATATTAGACCGCTCTTTAATTATTGAAGTATCTATAGAGCGCTATCTAAAACTAGCTCATCCACAGGCAACTATTGCCGATATACGTGCTGCGCTTGAAGAAGTAGAAATGACGAAGGTTATCGATAGCTTGCCTGAAGGTTTGCAAACTAAAGTGTCGGTATTGGGCGCGCCTTTGCAACCGCTTGAGTTCTTGCTGCTTAAACTGGCCGCCGCCATTATTGGGAAACCCAAACTTCTTATATTAAACCAGCACTTTGATGCTATACCCATAGAGCTGCGGACACGATTGCTTAGACGCCTAAGCAAGTACGACTTTACTGTAATGTATTTTACAAATATGCCAATACCAGATTGCTTCGAGGGTGTATTGCACTTACACGACAATGCCACCGCCATGTTAAACGAATATACAAATGGTGAATCGCCGGTTGCCAGCGTGAAAGAAAGTACTAGTGCTATGAATGCCCAGACCAATAGCGCACAAAAAGCTGATGTTCAAAAGAACGATGTGAAAAATAACAAGGAGGACAAGTAAGTGAATAACGCAGAACGTCGCTTTCTAGATAACATTACTTCTTTGCCTGCTTTGAAAGTACCTAAGCTACATCGCGTTATTACTGGAGTAATAATCTTCTTGGTGCTGGCCGCTGGTTTGATACTGTACTTCACCCCTTGGATCCAAACCGCCTATGGCACGGGTGTGGTCGACTCGCTCGACCCGAAAGACAGAACTCAGCCTATCAATGCCCTTGTCGATGGGCAGGTAAAAAAGTGGCATGTGAGAGAAGGTCAGCAGGTAAAAGCGGGGGAGCCAATCGTCACGCTAATTGATATCGATGCCCAGCGTCTTGAGAAGCTGCAGTCTCAGCTTTCGGCAGCGAACCTGAAAAATCAAGCTAATGAAACGGCGGTAAGAAATGCCGAAAACAACTTGGCGCGGCAAAAGTCATTGCAGGAGCAGGGCTTGGTATCACGCAAAGAAGTAGAACAAGCTGAAATCAAAGTACAGGAACTAAGGGCAAAAGCTGCAGCGTCGGTATCTGAAATAAACGAAGTAAGTATGACGTTGTCTCGCCAATCTACCCAGACTAAGTTTGCGCCGGTAGACGGCACAGTGGTGCGTTTGCTGTCGGGGGGCGTGTCTACCTTCGTTAAATCAGGGGATATTCTAGGTCAGTTCATTCCTGCCGATGCCAAGCGTAGTGTACGGGTAACGGTTAGAGGTCTAGACGCACCGCTAGTAAAACCTGGCGCGAAGGCACGTCTGCAGTTTGATGGTTGGCCGGTTTTCCAGTTTAGCGGGTGGCCAGGAAGCGCAATAGGAACTTTTGGCGGTGAAGTGGTATATGTAGAGCCGGTAGCCAACGCAACGGGCGATTTTAATGTTTGGATAAAGCCTGATGAGTCAGATATTCCATGGCCAGCTGAAAGCTCTGCTCGCCTAGGTAGCCGGGTAAAAGCATGGGTACTATTAGAAGAAGTTCGTTTAGGTTATGAAATGTGGCGACAGTTAAATAACTTCCCACCGTTACCCACACAGCAGCCATCTTCAGGAGGAGCGAAGGGCTCAGGAGCGTCAATATGGTAATGCGCAGATTGTTTTTTACTGCAATTGCTCTAGCTACCTATATAGATGGGAGTGCATCTGGCGCATATTCGCAGACGCAAAATAGTCACCAAGTGCAAACTCAAAGCGCTAGACAGGCGCCAACCATTGAAGCGTTGATTAATAGCATGGTGAATTATCACCCGTACGTGCTGGCAATTAACGAAGGAAACTATCAAGCGGCAGCTGAGCTTGAGATAGCAAGAAGCAGTTTCGACCCCTTCATTGAACAGAAAACGAAAAGCCGGGTATCGGGTTACTACGATGGGACAAACCTCACACAACGTTTTACAAACCCTATTGAAGATTTTAACGGGGCAGTATTTGGTGAGTACCGGATAGCAGGTGGAGACTTTCCAAGTTATGAGGGGGATTACGATACGCTATCGGGCGGCGAAGCTAGCGTGGGTATTGCTATGTCGCTGTTACAAAATCGAGAGATAGATAAGCGTAGGACTGAATTGCGTAATGCAGGGTTGGCTACGTCCCAGTGGCAGGCATTAGCCACAAGCCTGATTAACGGCTTTGTCTACAAAGGCGTAAGTGAATATATTGCATGGTACGAAAGTGCATCACAAATTCAAGCGGTTACCGAGTTACTTGATACGGCGTCTGAACGTGAAAAAGCGTTGGTTACTCGAGTGGAGAAGGGCGACTTAGCCAGTATTGTGCTTACCGAGTTTAAAGCCAATTTGCTTCAACAGCGTTTAACATTGGCCGAACTTAAACAAAAGCGCGACATGCACGCGCAAATGCTATCTTTTTACTGGCGTTCACCCAGTGGCGATATGTTAGCAATTAATAGTGAGCAGCCGCCTAGTGAAATAAGCTGGCCCTACTGGGTTGGCAACAGTCAGCTGGTTACGCTTCGCAATGCACTGCGTAACCACCCTGAATTAGACGTAATGAAGTTGGAACAGCAGGTGGTACAAAATAAGGTAGCGCTTGCTGACAATGCATTACTACCAAAGCTTGATCTTACCGCGTCTATTGCTAGAGATGTGGGGGCGGGCTCGGAAACACTGGAGGGCACAGAAACGAAAGTAGGTTTGTCGTTCTCTTATCCGCTAGGCAATAGAAAGGCAAAAGCAGAGCGAGCTCAACTTCAGTCAAAGCAAAGGGAGCTTGCACACAAGCTAACATCCACACAGCAAGCTATTGAACAACGGTTCGAACAAGCCCTAGTGTACTGGTCGCAAGCAAAAGACATTGTGGCATTGCAAAGCGAAAATGCGGCATTAGCAAAAACCTTGTCTAAAGTAGAAAGAACACGCTTTGACGCAGGTGATAGTGATATGTTTGTATTGAATGCGCGAGCTCAGAACGAAATTAAGGCGAAGATCAAAGAGATTAAAGCTAAGGTCGACTTACTAAAAGCAGAGCTGATGCTTTATAAAGAGGCCGCCATGCTATATTCATTCGAAAGTTAAAGGTTCTTATTAACACAGATTTTTGATGAAAAGAGCAGGGCAAACTCCGCTTGCCATTAGCGACTATAAATCTTACGGGCATAAAAGAGATGATAGTCGCTTAATAGGTAGTAGCCTTTACAAATAGCATAGCCACGATAGTAACCAACAAAGCAGCGACTAATAGAGTGATATAAAAAAACGGCGTACTGAGCTAATCAATACGCCGTTTTTTATAAACTTAGTTTTTAGGGCTTAATTACCTAATGCACTATTAACGTCGTCCTCGCTCAGTCCGGCAGACATAGCGTACTCTTTTAACTTATCTTGAGAGACGCCTGCGTGTTGTGCAGTATTTAATATACGCATTACTTGTTCACGCTGCTGGGCCGACTCTCTTACAGCTGTTTCAACTACCGTTTCCGCTTCGTTTGGAAATATGGCTAAAAGTGCGTCTACTACATATTCGCCAACAAAGGGCACTGCATTTAGCGCACTAGTCATAATGTCGACGATTTTGTTTGGATGCTCTTTAGATAATGTTTGTACAATACTATCTGCCGCATCGGGTTGAGTTAATACAGCCACGCGCACAATCTCACCTAATTCTTCAGGTGTGGACACGGCCGCTGCTTGTACCACAAAGTCGACATAAGTAGGTTCTGCTTTAATGGCTAACTGAACAATGTTAGGGCAGCTACTCACTTCTTTCTCGATAGCCAGCTGAACAATTTCTTCAGTTGAGGATGGCTGCGCCGAAATGGCTGCAAAGATTATTTCTCGGTATTTGTCAGGATAAGTATCTAGTGCAATATCTACGATAGACACTATTTCCTGCGGGTAGTGACCAGCAATAGAACTAATAGCACGTCCTACAGACATGGTTTGATCAACTTGACGTTTTAGAAAGGCTGTTTGAAAGCGATTCGACTCTTCAACGGATTTTTCTACACTCGCTGAAGTGGATGGCTGAATAACTTCATCTGAAGAAGTGTCTTGCGCCATTGCCACGTGACTAACTTGAGAAGCTAGTAGTGCTGCTGATAGCAATGTAAGAGTTCGTAACATAAACCCACCTTTATAATTATTGCGTAGTCAATTTCTGACACCACCAGTATTAATACATTTATAAAGAACACAAAGCATAGGTCATTTACGCTTATATACATTCTTATACGTATTCCTTTACGCAAGCCTTAATATCTATCGCTAATATTAAGCATTTATATAATAACGGCAGGATCAAATACTACTTTAAGAACTACTACTTTATAGGATCTGAATTCCCATCCTATTAGTAAATAGTCCATATTGTCTACTAATTATCACATTTGAATGAAAAATAGACGGTTAGTTCAGTTTTTTCATCTTTTTTAAAATAAGTGTTGACGTGAGCGCTCATTTCCCTAAAATGCGCATCCGCTTCGGGGGGAAAGCAAAACAGCTAACCAAGCGAAGTGAGTCTCTACTACCTTTATAGGTCAGTAAAGACGGGAGTTTAGAAGAAACGCT
>NZ_CACSIH010000051.1:0-25178 GCF_902705805.1 Alteromonas alvinellae
AAATATTTCTTAACTGATCGGCATTAGGCTCAAGCCCCTTTATGAATTTGTAGCATTACCACTTTATAGCATTACTAACAAATGCTTAAAGTTACAATGTAGTACACGACCAACGACCCATTACAAAAGTTGAAAACGGAAATCTTGTTCCTCAGTGTGCGTAGTTCTAAAAAGTAACAATTTCGTCATTGATAAGGTGACCAACAACCGGACTCTGCTCGGCATCCACAAAAGCGCTGTCGATAGCATCAAAACGCGCCGTGGTAACCTTGCGATAATTAGGGTGAGTATAAATATAGGTTTGCTTGGCCTTTAGCGCTTCTACCACACGCTCCGCGAGTACTGTTGCAGCAATACCCGACTCTACTGCCTTAGTGGCTGCTTGAGCTCCTGCTTTAAGCTTTTCTTTATCAATGCGTTTTTCAGCTGCTACTGCGTATTTTTGCTGCCTATTTCTATACGACTCGTGAATGCGGGTTTTCACGAATGCTGGACACAATACAGAAGTATGGATTCCAAAAGGTTTTAATTCTGGTACCCAGCTTTCTGTCATAGAGACAACCGCAGCCTTTGATGCGCAGTAGGCCGCCGCATATGGCATGCCCATCATTCCTGCCATCGACGCCACGTTTAGCACCCAGCCTCCTTCGCCGTGCTCTTTAATAGCTGGCACGCATGCTTGTGCGCCATAAAGTACGCCCATAACGTTGACGTCCATTACCCAGCGCCAGGTCTCATGCTCCGAATCTTCAACTTTCCCCGGCGTACCGCCAACGCCAGCATTATTGATGACCATATGAACCTTGCCAAACTTCTCTTTGGCGTTAGCTACAATATCTTCCCACTGAGCGTAATCGGTAACATCAAGGGCGCAAGTCAATACATCGAAACCTTTCTCACGTAAGTCGTTACCCGATTCGGTTAATACAGCATTATCAATATCGCCCATGACGATATTCATACCCTGCCGTGCCAATGCCTCAGCCAGCGCTAACCCTATGCCGCCAGCGGCGCCAGAAATAATAGCGGTCTTACCCGTAAATTCGTTCGACATCTTACTCTCCTGTTATTGTTATTGCGCCGCGGGCCCTTTGGGAAAGCCATTTCGATGAGGAGTTTGCAATCGCCTATCTCACTCAACTAGCGCTTATCTACACACCTAGATTAGGGGTAACAGGATGGGGAAAATACTTTATTTGGCTAATTTGAATAGCTTCATGAAATTAATAAGGCAGGTTAAAAGTAAGGGCGGGGCAAACAAAAAAGGGCAGTGACTAACCTTGCCCTTTGCTTGAATAAATTACCTCTTACCCGTGGTTAGTTCGTTTACTTCGCCGGCATAACATAAACCTCGCGAACGCAGGCTGACTCTTCTGCGCTTAGGGCAAACAATACCGATTTTGCGATATCCCCTGGCTGAAGCTTATCTTCCTTAGGTTCATCGAAAAATGGCGTATTCACCATACCAGGACAGATAGTGGTACAGCGGCCGCCCCACTCGCGCATTTCTTCGGCGAGGTTCTGACCGAAACCATAAGCAAACCACTTACTTGCCCCATATACAGAGCCTTTCAGGGCTATTCGACCGGCGACCGAAGACGTAATAATGAAGTGGCCTTGCGTATCTCGCAGGTACGGCAATCCAGCTTTTGCAGTATAAAGCAGTCCATTTACGTTTGCGCCCAGCATGCCATCCCAGTCATCTACGTCCCCCTTTTCAATGCCGGCGGCTTTCGCGCCACGCCCGGCATTAGCGAAAATGCCGTCAATGCGACCGAAATGTTCGCTCGCCTTTTTAAACGCCGTATCGACATCTTTAAAGTCGCTAACGTCAGCTTTGACAGCAAATGCATTATCATTGCCAAGCTCTTCGACTAAGGCACGCAATTTGTCCTCACTTCTTGCTAAAAGGGCAACGTTAAAACCGTTATTTACCAGTTGCTTTGCCGTTTCTTCGCCAATGCCGCTGGAAGCCCCCGTTATCGCGATAACCTTTTTATCTGTAGCTGAGGTGGACATACACTTCCTCCTTTTTACTGGGCAACCAATTCACTAATTTTGCTTACGAAAGCTGGAATATCATCTGGGTTTCTACTAGTGACTAGTTTTGAGTGGGTCACCACTTCTTCATCAACCCAGGTCGCACCAGCATTTTTGAGATCTGTTTGGATACTAGGAAACGAAGTGAGTGTTGCACCTTTCGCTAACCCAGACTCCACCAGCAACCATGGACTATGACAGATAGCACCTATAGCTTTAATACTTGCCGCGCTGTTTGCACTTTTGATGAAGGCAACAGCATCTTCGTTGGTACGCAGCACATCGGGATTGATTTGACCGCCGGGTAGCACAAGGGCATCGTAATCTTCAGGGTTTACAGACGTAACTTGTTTATCAACGTTAATTTCTTTTCCCCAGTTGTCTTCGTCCCATGCTTTAATGGTCGTCTGATCATCAATAGATAGCACGTCAACTTCAGCACCTTGCTCAATAAACTTGTCTCTTGGTTGAATCAACTCGCTTTGCTCAAAACCATTGGTTGCCAAAATAGCGATTTTTTTGCCTTTAAGGTTTTGGGTGTTGCTCATAGTGTTCTCTCCTTCTGAAAGACGAAATGTAAAGCTAGTAAAAACAGGGGTCGCCACACGACAGGAATAACTGTCCGCCTACCACCATTAGCAAATCACATCAGGTGAACGCGTTAGTTTGTACATGGCATAACCTAGCTCTTACTATCTAGCTAAGATGCTATTGAAGGTGCAAATTACAAACCATCCAAACCAACAAGCGTAAACCATTGATTAAATTACAATAAATAAAAACCAACATTTTCATCAACATTGATAGCCACGCACATATTCAGATTTTGTGAACGATTTACAGAGCTTCTTTCTCGTTCCTTTTTTAAGTTGATGTAAGCCGACAGCGAAGTTTTCATGTATCAAGCTTTAAGAGTTTTATCGTTTAGGCAAAACATGAGGACACATGAGCAAGGAACGTTTCAACCACGCTAAATCTGCATTCGAGCTTTCTTTGAAAAGTTGGTGGAGTATTTCAAAGCGTATTTTCACTAGCCTGCAAAAAGATAACATTCCTCTTATCTCTGCTGGCGTTGCCTTTTACTGCTTGCTGGCTATCTTCCCACTATTAGGGGCAACTATTGCCTTGTATGGGCTTATTGTCTCTCCCGATGAACTGCAAAGTCATATGGCATTGCTGGTAAATGTAGTACCAAATGACAGTCGCTACATCATTGAAGAACAGCTTAAAAATTTGACCGAGAAGTCGAATACTGCATTAGGCTGGAGTTTTTTATTTACTCTGCTCTTGTCACTGTGGAGCAGTAGCAAAGGCGCCAACGCACTGATAAAAGCATGCAACATTACCTATAGCGAGGCGGAAGGAAGAGGCTTTTTCAAAGGTATTCTAGCGCGCATTACGTGCACCATATTTATGATCCTTACCGTAATTGTGTCCCTCGCCTGCATCACCATTTTACCCGAAGCAATAAACTGGATGACGTCAAATGCCCTTAGTACCGAGCAAGCCATGTGGGTGACTTGGCCAGTTATGCTGGCCCTATTTAATATTGCGCTTTCAGCCCTATATCGATATGCCCCTCACCGAAGAGAAGCCCAGTGGCGCTGGGTGACGCCGGGTTCAGTTTTTGCCACGTTATTATGGGTAGTAGCCTCATATGGCTTTTCGATATACCTCAATGAATTTGGAAGTTACAACAAAACCTACGGATCCGTTGGGGGCATTATTATCTTGCTCATGTGGTTGTATTTAACCGCCTATATCATTCTAATCGGTGCAGAGGTGAACTCGTCGATAGAGCTACAAACCTCCGCGGACAGTACGGTAGGAGAAGATAAACCTATGGGCGAAAGAAACGCATTTGTGGCAGATCATACACCGGATGATTTAAGGCGCTAATGCTTAAACTATCTGAGGCGCATGCACTATCTAGCAGCGCCTTCCTCACCATCAATTTTTAGCATCTTTACGAGCATTTCTTTTCATTTTACCTATATCAGAATTTGCCTCATATTCGCGCCGCGAAATTATATTCTCTTTCCTTTGATGTAAGGCATTACCTTGGACAACACCCTTATCCCGCCGGCCAAAGCGCGGGTTTCTGTTCCCGTTATTGCGCTGGGTATGTACGCAGTTGCGTCTGGCTATTTGATGAGTCTGATCCCACTAATGCTCAGCCATTACAACCTAGACACGGCTATCGCCAGTTGGCTGGCTAGTAGCTTTTACGCAGGATTACTTGTAGGTGCCCTTAGCATTGAACCGCTGGTCACCCGCATTGGGTACAAGCACGGTTTTGCACTGTGTTTAGGCATCCTTGTACTTACTATCGCAGTAATGCCTTTGTTTGCTCACACCGCAGTTTGGCTTGTGGCTCGGGTAGTGGCTGGGGTTGCTGTAGCGGGTGTATTTGTTATCGTAGAGTCGTGGCTTTTACACGGCGACGAAGCTGATAGAGCCAAACGCTTAGGCTTGTACATGGGCGCACTGTACGGGGGAAGCTCTTTAGGTCAGTTAGGTATTGGCGCTATTGGCGTAGGCGGCATGCTTCCTTTTGCTGCCATTTTCACCATGTTGATTTTAGCCATTGGCGTACTTTTGTTTGCAAAGAGCGAGCAGCCTGAAGCTTCCCACAGTACGCCACTATCGCTAAAACAAATATCGAAGCTAAATCATGCCGCAATTATTGGTTGCATAGTGTCAGGCTTAACCCTAGGTGCCATTTACGGCTTAATGCCTCTTGAACTATTAAACCGGGGCATTGCTCATGACGACTTGGGTAGCTTAATGGCCTTAATTATTTTAGGCGCTATGGCAGTTCAACCTTTAATTCCTGCGCTATCCAAGTACTTAGGCCGCACGTTACTCATGGCACTATTTTGTTTACTGGGTGTCGCCGCCATAACATTAACCGCAGCAGTTAGCGGTATATACGCTTTGGGAGCAGGTCTGTTTCTATTAGGGATGGCAATATTTGCCCTATACCCAGTGGCAATAAATCTGGCCTGCGACAAACTCGATGCTAGCTTCATTGTATGCGCCACACAGGTCATGCTTTTCAGCTACAGCGTGGGTTCAGTAGTAGGCCCACTCATTGCCGATAACTTTTTAGTAGGCCCTCAAGGGTTGATGGGCTACTTATTTGCGTGCTTACTTGCTACCAGTATTTATATGTTGATAGCCAGTGTTAAAACGAAAGGTCGTGCTATGGCAGGCGAGTAACACTCTCGCCACCATTGCCCATTAGATTGCCATAATCTCTGTTCACAATTCGCCCTATTCAGGGCGTTTAATGGTAAGTATCGATACTAAAGCGAGCTTACCTGATGCTATTTTCCAAAACACCCAAACGGGATTATTTAACGCCTGCCAATAGTCACAAACCTTGGTTTAGGGAACGGCAGCATGCAGCCAAGCCGCGTAATCACAGGTTGCTTATCCTTACTTCCTTCCTGTGCTTTTTGCTTGGTGTAGTAGTTAGCCCGCTAAGTCGCGCTGAGTCTGGCGAATTGATGCTGCAAAGCGTGGACGGTGAGTCTTCCCCCGCTCTATTGCATTCAACTGACGTGGATTTACAGGTGAATGGCATGATTGCGCACGTTACCTATTCTCAAAAATTCACTAACACCAGTAATGAATGGAAGCATGCCGTTTACACCTTTCCGCTTGATGAAAACGCGGCGATTAACAGTATGGAAATGCGTATAGGAGACAGAATAATCCGGGGGCAAATTAAGCCGAAGGCAGAAGCGAAAGAAGCATTTGAAGCGGCCAAAAAAGCGGGAAAAAAAGCCAGTTTAACAGAGCAACAACGCCCAAATTTATTCACCCAGCAGGTCGCGAATATAGCGCCGGGTGAGGAAATAACGGTGACACTTCAGTATGTCCAACAGGTAGACTACCGCGATGGAAAATTTACTTTTCACTTGCCTACTACGCTCACTCCTCGCTATTCGCCCGGCATTCCCCTAAATCAGTTTAACGAGAATATAGAAGCTGAAATATCAGGTACAGGTTGGGGAGAACCCACAGATCAGGTACCCGATGCCAGATCTATCACGCCTTATATGAGAGAAGGCAATGAAGGCCCGCAACTTACGTTCAACGCAACACTAAATACTGGTTTAACGCTTAATAGCGTCACTAGCAGAAATCACCGTGTGAATTGGTCAGAATCCACAGGTAATTATCTTGTCACCTTTAATCAAAGCAATATCAAAATGGACCGAGACATTTGGCTAGAGTGGCAGCCTTCGCCCTCTAGTGCACCACAAGCAGCTATTTTCACTGAATCAAAAGATCAGCATGACTACGCCCTTGTTATGCTAATGCCGCCACAAGTGAAGAGCCAAGATTTACAGGATTTTGATCGCGATATTACCTTCGTTATCGACACGTCAGGCTCTATGGGAGGTCGCCCGATTGTCGAAGCGAAAGAGAGTTTACAATTAGCGATAGACCGCTTGAGTGAGAAAGACCAATTTAATGTTGTAGCATTTAACAATGACACCACGCGTTTGTTTGAAACCTCGGTAGAGGGAACAACACGAAACAAGCAATATGCGAGGGACTTTGTAAAGCACCTCAATGCAGGGGGCGGCACTGAAATGGCGCCAGCCCTTAATGCCGCACTTAAACGCACGACAGCTGAAAACTATATAAAACAAGTTGTCTTTATCACCGATGGGGCGGTAGGCAATGAAGCTGCATTGTTCTCGCAAATAAAGAACGAACTCGGTGATGCGCGCCTTTTTACAGTGGGCATAGGAGGCGCGCCTAATAGCTATTTTATGACCCGAGCCGCTCAGTTTGGTCGCGGAAGCTATGTATTTGTTAGCAATACGGCAGATATTAAACAGCAAATGGATAGCTTGCTTTATAAATTAGAAAGCCCTGTGTTGAGTGATTTAAGCCTCACTCTACCAGCTGGCTATGCACAGTCAGCAGAGATTTACCCTTCTAAGATCCCTGATTTATACGCGGGAGTTCCTTTACTTTTGAATGTGAAACTGCCTCATAACGCCGGTACAAGCGGAAAAATAGCCCTTCAAGGCGCACTTGTAGACAAGCAGGGCACTACTCGCGAGTGGACCCGTTCGGTAGCGATATCGCCAACGTCGACAAGTTCTACTCAACACCTTGGCGTAGCGACTGCTTGGGCAAGAAAGAAAGTGGCGGCGTTAATGGATGAAAAAGCGTTAGGGCGAAATGTAGATGAAGTAAGACAGGACATACTTGCTGTAGCCCTGCCCCATAAACTGATAACAGAGTTCACCAGCTTCGTTGCTATTGAAGAAAAAATAGCAAATACACAGGGCATACCGTCTTCCACCGAAAACGTAAGAAACTTAATGCCACAGGGAACGCAATTCAGACAAATCAGTTACCCCCAAACCGCAGCGGGTGTATCTGAACATGTCGTATTAGGCATGATTGCCATGCTTTTATTGTCGCTTTTTCACAGCGTCGCCTTCTTGCGAAACAAAAGGGGACGAGATTAGCACCTTAAGCTCATTTCTTTATTTTTTGACTGAATATTGCTTGGACAAACAATGATTAAATACTCTTTTACCATCATCTTAGTCTTGATCGCCGCAGCCAGCTTTGGCAAAGCTGGCTGGATATTACTGAAAGCTGAGCTCGCGCAGTATTTGATTCAATCTTCGTGGGAAGAAACGCTAGCCACTGGCGCTAACCAGAAGCCTTGGCGTTGGTCTGATACTTGGCCAGTGGGCAAGCTGGTTCACGCCAAAAGCGAGACGCAGCTGTATGTACTAGAAGGCGCACAGGGAAACGCCCTTGCATTTGGCCCTGGACATCACACCGACTCGCCCCCACTCGGACAGGGTGGTAGTGTGATTGGCGGGCATAGAGATACTCACTTCACGTTCTTAAAGAAGGTGAGAGCCAGAGATATTATGCAATTGCAGTTGCCGAACTCACAGTGGGTAACCTATCGGGTTGTATCGAAGACGATAGTCGATGCCGCCTCGGCAATGAAAGTAGATGTAAATGGGCAGCAGCTCTATTTAGTTACCTGCTACCCATTTAATGCGGTATCAACACAAAGTAATTTACGCCTTGTTGTTGAGCTAGTCGAAACTGAAAGCCAGCGAACCTAAATAGGTTCGCCCACAATTAATTAGCCGCTTGTTTGGGCGAAAATAAAGGACCAATGCGAACAACCTATCGCATTTAACCTGTTTTCTAGCGAGTAACAGATTCAATGTGCAGCGAAGAAAACGTGCCGTTCCAGACTTGCTCACCTATGGTGACATTTTCAAAACTAATATCGTCGGCATTTTCTAGGATAAGAATTTCTTCTGCTTCCTTGATTTTAATGTCTTTGAACTTAACGTTAAGCACAGGAACTGCGTCTGGAGCGTGAATTTCCAAAACCGTTCCCACATTTTCTACCGTTAAATCTTCAATAATAATGTCGGTATAGGTAGCCGGGAAATTACCATGTAAATTACTTGGGTAGTTTAGCTGGAACCAGAATAAGTGCTTAAACGAAGCCACTTCACTGCCTCTAATTCGAACCATTTCGACGCGCCCGCCTCTGTCTAAGTTGCTTTTAAAACGATATGCTGAGTCTCCCTCATGCAAGACATTGTTCTCGAAAAATACGCGCTTAATGCCGCCAGACATTTCCGAACCAAGACCAATGCCGTCTTCCCCGCCTAAATCATTGTTTCGTGCAACAATGTCTGTGCTAGGTATACCTATATTTCGACCGTCTGCGTCTCTGCCAGACTTAATAACGATACCGTCATCACCGGTTCTAAAGTGATTATCTTCAGCAAGCACAAACTGGCTCGACTCAATATCTAACCCGTCGTTATTGTACAGGTGACTTTCTACCTTCACTCGTCTCACCGTAGCATGAGACGTATAAACCAGATGATTAACCCAAAACGGGGAATTCAGGGCCGTATAATCTTCAAGCAGCACACGCTTGGCGTGGAAAAACTGAATAAGCGGAGGGCGTAAGTAATGCCCTTCGCCGAACTGACGCTTCTCTACTGGAACGCCATCAAACCCCATTTTACGAAGCGCATGCATATCTGTATTTTGTTTCTCATACCAGCCAATGAACGCCGATTGGGCATTTCCGTCGATAGTACCTTTACCTGTAATTGCCACATCTTCCACATTTAGCGCATAAATTAGCGGTGAATAGGTAAACACCTCAGTACCCTCCCAACGGGTTTTAACCACCGGTAGGTAGTGCGAAGGGTCGCCGGAAAACAGCAGAGTAGCGCCCTCCTCTAGGTGCAAATTCACTTTGCTTTTAAGACGAATAGGACCGTCTACTTGCCATGTTCCTTTGGGCACAACAACAATACCGCCGCCGCTGGCAGAAGCCGTGTCAATTACACGTTGAATTGGCGCTCGCGCTGCGCTTAGTGAAGTATCACTCACATCAACCACAAATTTTTCGTTTGGAATAGTGGGCAGCTGGATCTGATTTACAATCTGTTCAGCAATTTTCCAGTCTTCGTCAGTAGATGCCGACGCACAGGAACAAGTTAGAAGGGTCACAATAAACGCCCCCCATCCCAAAGCCCGGCGGTGTGTGAAACGGCTGGGGTAGCTACTCATAGAACGGTCAACATCAGGTATAAAGCGCAGCATAAAAGCTCCATTATTTAAGTCGTAACTGATTACGTTTAAGAAACAAAATACTCACATCACGACAATAATGCCACCGGTGGCATTATTAATCAAAATAATGTTACTGCCCGTTTAATCACGGCACGATTTTTATCTTTCGGATTAGTTTACTTTGCGCTTAAGGACGGCTTTTTCGCTTTCACTTAAAAAAGCAATTGCAAGCGCATTCTCTTGCGCTTGTTTAATATGAGAAGGCATAAGGCCAGCTTGCTTAGCTGCAACGGAGAATTCGTGATCTAGCTCTACACCTTGAACTGCCGGGTCGTCGGTATTCAGGCAGGCGAGTATGCCGTGATCCAAAAAGGTTGTTAACGGGTGCTCTGTTAATGATGTGACCGTGTTCGTCAATACGTTGCTGGTTAAACAGCTTTCAATACCAATACGGTTGTCGCGCAAATAGTCCATTAGCTTAGCATCATTAACAGCATTAACGCCGTGTCCTATTCGCACAGCACCTAAGTCGTTAATGGCTTGCCAAATACTCTGTGGGCCTACTGCTTCACCTGCATGAATTGTGATAGGTAGCCCTTCGCGGCGCACTTTTGTAAAGTGCTCTATGAACATGTTGCCAGGAAAGCCTTTTTCATCTCCCGCCAAATCAATTGCAGTTATATGCGCTTTACAGGCCAAGATTGAATCTAGCTCATGCTGACATACTTTTGCGCCATAAGAACGCGACAAAATACCGATGAGATTAACTTTAACATCGTGATCTTTAGCTGCGCTTTTTACACCGTCTATCACGGCCTCAACCACACCTTGAGTTGGTAGCCCGTGACTTTCACCCATAAAATAAGGACTAAAACGCAGCTCTGTGTAGTCAATGCCCTGCTTAGCCGCATCTTCTACATTCTCTATCGCCACTCGTTTGCAGGCGTCGAGACTGCCTAACACCTTAACGCCCCAAGTAAGCTTATCTAAAAATGACACCAAATCGGGGGCGATCTCCATTACTTGAACATGCGGTCGCAAGCCCTCTAACGAATAAGCTGGCAAACAAATGTTAAATTGCTGACCAAGCTCCAAAATCGTCTGCAGACGCACATTGCCATCTAAATGACGATGTAAATCAAGTAATGGAAAGTTTTTATTTATCATGGAAATACGATGAGTTAAGGCGTAAGCCCTACTATACCACTTGACGCTGTAAACCTCGCACTCTTGCAGAAAATAACTTTTTTATAGCGGGACAAAACAGTGCTTTTTTTGAAACAAAATTTGTTTTAAGTTCGCTCTTGGCATCTAACTTTACTCTATCGATGCTTTTCTTGATTACTTTTCATAATTTTCAGTAGCAACGAGCCAGTTGCTCGTTGGCGTGCGCCTTGTCAACAGGCTAAATACCACCAAAGAGCAACAGGCCTCTTCATTATCACCAAAAAACACTAACAGGAGCACAGTCATGTGCGGAAAATGTATAGAAGGCTGCTATTTAGCAGGCTGGCGTAATGGCGTGTATTCATTCGAACATATGCAGGAAGAACCCGATTTTATGGGGAAAGATGTAAAGGCAGCCCATGGCTTGGTGGAAGCGGTATGCTCATTAGGTTCTTCGCTCAATGAGCTCCAGGCACTTGGATTAGCGGACTCGCCAATGATAGCTTGGGCAGCATGGATTTATTCGAGAAACGAATTGCACACCCAAATCGATTTGACACGGCATGACGACGTTCTTAAATATCAGAGGGGCTTGCGTCATTCAAAAGAAAGTAAATGGGCTGAGATTAGTGCCCTCTACCCGAACATTGCGAAGTTTTTAGATAACCTAACGCTTCAAGACATTGCTAATACCCTCGATGAAACGCTTCTCGATGAAATTGAGACATGCCTTCTTGCTCTTCATGGTAACGGGTATTACACCTTTGAATTCGTAGAGTCTATGTTCGCTGCTGAAGGGCTATTCCCCATTATTGAGCTAAGTGAAACTGCAAAGCCGTCACTGTTTGTTGACCACGCACTTGAAATATTCTTACTAACCGAACATCTTTTACACTTTCGCCCATTGTCTTGGGCGCTTCGTGTGGCGTTAACTGTTGACTTAACGTGCGATTTCGACAGCTTTCATATGGCGTGGCGTCGATACACCGCTAACCGCGTGTTAAACGCGCTTCTAATAAATCGCAATTTGAAAGGTGTGTACGCGTTAGCAAGTACACTTGAACTCAATACCGTTCACGCTATATGTCAGCGGAACGTAGCGAATAAACACTTACTTACTCAGCTATTAAGCGTCGTAAACAACTGTAAAGGCGACACTTATATTGAACCTAAACGTCTAGCCGCGCACATCACTTCATTGATCTCAGTGTAAATGCTTACTCCTTACACTTTGATATTTTGAGATACGGTGACTCGGTGAATGGTTAAGTACAGCTCGTTATGACAGTCAAATACGTGCGAATCTAACTTAATCATTATAAGACGCGATGAAATGCAGTGCTCGATATCATAGAGTACTTTTGGCATGCCTTACCAAGAACAACGCCTTGGTAAGGCTATTCGCATTACATTTCTTTTTTAAGGGTTTTCGCAACCGCTAAAACTAAGTCTGCCGACGGGCGAACTTTGAAGTCTGGGTTAACATAACTAAACAAAACCTGCCCTTTTTTATCGAGCATGAAGATGCTGGGTGCTGGTAAAACACTATTACCACTTTCATCTTTTGTTAAGTTAATGCCATAGGTTTTGTACTTTAACTCAGTCACAGTATCTAGGTAGAATCCAACGCCGAACTCACGAATAGTGTCTAGTTTGTCGTCGGATAAAAGCGTAACCAAGAATTCTGTTTCAAGCTTTTGCTCTTGCAAGCGCTCTGGTGATTCAGGTGAAATGGCCAAAATCTGATAGCCCATATCCACCAAGTCTTTTTCAATATCTTTAAGCTGGGCAAGCTGCTCATTACAATACGGGCACCACCCGCCGCGATAAAAAAGTACAATGCTGGGCTTTTGCATGGTAAGCGCT
This sequence comes from Alteromonas alvinellae, assembly GCF_902705805.1. Lineage (NCBI taxonomy): Bacteria > Pseudomonadati > Pseudomonadota > Gammaproteobacteria > Alteromonadales > Alteromonadaceae > Alteromonas > Alteromonas alvinellae. Next base: position 12,682 of record NZ_CACSIH010000051.1, read on the forward strand.
TGTAAGCTTACCGGCGAACCATCTGCCATTTTAAGTGTTGTTTTAGGCACCACTTGACCATTAAGCAACGGCGTTACTGAATCTGCATCTTCTGCAATAGTGCCACGCTCCAAAGCATACGCATTTGATGCGCCTGCTATACAGCCGAACATTAACATCGCCATAGCCACTAGTCTCTTCATCAACCCTCTCCGTTTTCATTTTTGTTTGTTTAGTTTTTGGTTATCCGCGCTTTGCGCGATGTCCAATATGACCGAGAAGCTTCACTAGAAATTTCGCGCTCCAATAAATAAACCGACAAATACTTGTATTGGGCGCTACTCACCTACAGCGAAATTTGCTTTTTACTGCTACTATAGCGCCAAAACTTGCTATGCCACTTTTTTACATAGCACACGGGGTTAACTTCAAGCCTCCTAAGAACAAAGCAGGAACACCATGGCTCTTAAAGCGACCATTTTTAAAGCTGACATATCCATAACGGATATGGATCGCAATTACTATAACGACCACAACCTTACTATTGCCCGTCACCCTTCTGAAAATGACGAACGAATGATGCTGCGCGTGGTTGCGTTTATTGTTAATGCTCATGAACGCCTACAGTTTACCAAAGGACTGTCTGACGACGACGTTCCAGATTTATGGCAAAAGAGTTTTAGCGATGAAATAGAGCTGTGGATTGAGTTAGGCCAACCCTCTGAACAGCGCATCAAAAAGGGCTGCAATCAAAGCCAACAAATGATGATTTATTCCTACGCCGACAACAGCTTCGACGCGTGGTGGAAGAAAGAACATAACAAGCTACAAACCAAAAAGAACTTATCAGTTTTCACTTTGCCAGAGTCGCTTGCCGCTACTTTGGCCAATGCTGTTCATCGCTCTATGCAAATACAGGTTACTGTTCAAGATGGACAAATGTGGCTAACTATTGAAGGTGCGGATGTCACCGAGAGCGTTGAAGTGTCTATAGAGAAGCAGTTGTAATGAAAAAACTTTCTGCCGTTCAACTCAAACAGCAAGCACTGGTTTTTAGTGTAGCCGATAGCCTTGAAGCACAAGCGCTTGAAGAGTTAAAAGGTATGCAACAGTGTTGGTTTGACGTTCAGTATCATCAATTCCCGGGTTCTTTACTGCTTCGCTTTCAATTCGAAAATGAAGAAGCGGTGTCAAACGCTGAACCCGAGCTAAAGAAGTGGCAGCGAAAATTAAGCGCAGCGCTGCTTAAAAAAGGCGTCGTGTTGAAGGATATGCGTCGACATCTTATATTCACCACACAAGGCCCAGAAGAGTAACCCACATCACGCTTTGCAGAACAGGATATCCAAATTCTTTGTTCAATCTTAGCTAGGTTTGTTTTTGGTTATAAACCTTTCATTTTTCGGTATAAAGTCTACTTACACTTTATCTGGTAAGTAGGCTAGACTGGATTCGTCGAATATGCAGCTTGCCGAATATGATCAAAAAATGGCACGTAGCAAGTGGTTTCACAATGCCTATTCGGCCACACCATGTTGACAGGCTTAGAAATAAGCCACTATCCCAGCAAAAGGAGCTTCACAATGAAAACTAAAGCAATGGCGTTAGCACTGTTACTGTCTTTAATGGGCTGTACTGAGTCTAGCGAAGAGACGAAAAGCGAAGTAAAAAAAGAGATGGAAAAAGCGGGCGAAGCGACAGCAGACGCCTATGACAGCGCAAAAGAAAGTGCTGCAGATTCTTGGGATAAAACCAAAGACGCGACCTCTGAGGCGTATGAAGACGGTAAAAAAATGGCTTCTGATGCATATGAAGACGGCAAAGAGATGGCTTCAGACGCATACGAAGATAGCAAGAAAATGGCCTCTGACGCATACGACGCAACGGCTGAAAAAGCAGGCGAATTTAAAGACGCCGCAGCGAAGAAAGCTTATGAAGCTTGCGTAAAAATGAAAGAGCAAATGGGCGGCGACGTTAGCGAGTGCGACGATTAATTTAATCTTCCAGCGAAAAACAAATTTGAAAGCGAACCTTCGGGTTCGCTTTTTTGTTGGTGTTTAATTAAACAAAAGTGAGTCATTCACGCTATTCACACCCGGCTAGAATCACAGCGTCTGGTGTTATAGTTAAAGGTGCGACCCTTAGCAACGTATTAATACCTAAAATATTGTTCCCTTTGGGAAGCACGGCCACTTCCACTGGCCCCACTTCGCACGAATTTCCTATACGAACCGAGTTTAATTGATACTGAGATATTTTAACGATCTTTCCATTTGCCATTCTGGCAGCAGAGGTTCTGGTTGCAAGAAGCTTTTGATTTCTTGTTAGCGCATCGAACGTAGCTTGATTGAGGGTTAATAAGCTTGAACCCGTATCCAATAGAAACGAAGCCTTTATGTTCGATTCTAGGGTCGCTTCTAGATACAGTGTTCCGCCTTTGCTTTGTGAAAGAGGAATATTTTGCTCTATCGCTGACACGGCAGATGTACATGCTAACCAAAAAGTTAGCAGAACAAATATGGGGATTTTATATTTTACACTCACCGCACATGCACCCTTTGTCGACTCTTTACATAGGTGTTGATTGACAGCAAGATAAAGACCAAAGGGTAAATGATTGATTTTACCGAAACTCTACAATACCAGACGGTGCTATAGCACCATAATAGTGCACATAACCATCCATTCCGCACCATCGTTAAACACTCCGTTTTCAACGCAGCAGCTTCTCTTTCAATCGCTCTCCATTCTCTTGATTACTCAAATTCTCTATATCCAGTTAGGTGATAGCAATCATCTATCACCAATACCCATTGTTTAGAACATTTTTGGTCATACAATAGACTAAAGTAGCAATTCAACGAGAGGACACGACATGAAATTACGCTATCTATTGGGTTCATTAATTACAGCTGTTTCGCTTGGTTTTTCTGCAAACGCATCGCAAGCTATGACGTCATCAACTGATGAAACCGTTGATGTACAAGTAGTTGATTATTCAGGAAAGCCGCCATTTAAACGCAAAATAGTAAGCTTATCGGTTAACGATGTAGCGCAATTAGAATCAGTAGGGCAAGAAGCAATTGAATACGTAGAAGTGAAAGAAGTCATCATGCGCGGTAAACCACCGTATCGCAGAGTGACAACCATGATGCCTGTGTATGATGTTGCCCAACTTGAAATGCTAGAAGAGCAAACTGATACTCAGAAACGCGGCACTCGCCCGCCGTTCAAACGCCACTAACAATATTTCTTACTATCAACATATTGCACCAAAGCGATTCACTTTTGCCTGAGTGAGTCGCTTTTTTATTGTGCATACTCGTTTACGCTATTTTTTATTTCGCGGTGTTCAACAAAGTCGATTTAGCGCGTTTTTATTTTTATTAACGTGCCACAAACGTTAGAGTAATTAAAAGCAATAAAAAAGAGATAATAAATGCAACCTCATGACCATTCTCCGCTAACTGATTTTATTAAATACCCTGAAGAGCAAATGCTTACTCGCAGCGAGGAGTTTTTGAAAACCATGCAGCGTCGCCACAGCATTCGCCATTTTAGCGACAGACCCGTTGATAAAGCGGTAATTGAAAACTGTATTTTGACCGCTGGCACTGCACCTAGTGGAGCGAATCATCAGCCTTGGCATTTCGCCGCGATACAGTCGCCTGAAGTAAAACAACAAATACGCGAACAGGCTGAAGCGCATGAGCGCGGTTTTTATAATGGGCGTGCGGGGCAACAGTGGCTAGATGACCTAAAGCCGTTAGGCACTGACGCAAGTAAACCCTATCTGTAAACCGCGCCTTGGCTTATTGCCGTATTCAGTCAAAAATTTGGTGAAACAGAAACGGGCGAAAAAAGCCAAAACTACTATGTGCACGAATCGGTGGGTATCGCGGTGGGTATGCTTATTACTTCGCTTCACAATACAGGTTTGGCAACCTTGACCCACACACCAAAGCCAATGAACTTTTTAACCGAGGTCTGCCAACGGCCTGATAACGATCGTGCTTATATGCTCATTATTGCGGGCTATCCGACGGAAAACGCCACAATTCCTGCACACGCCATGCAGAAAAAGTCGCTTAGCGAAATTGCGAGCTTTCTTTAAATTTAAAAAGCGCGCAGTGCTTGAGCATATGAAGTAAACCAAGTATTTAAAACGGCATAACTAATAAAAGCTTTGTCATAGACATTAGATACGCAGCACTTATAATGCGCCCTCGTTATTAAGGGCTGCGACCTTTTCTTTACGAAATTCGGTCAACCACGTTTAACAGTCCCTCGGAGCTCGTATCCTCATGTCATCGCGTCACGCATTTTCTCCACAGCTTCCTTTTTTACTGTTAAGTCTATTAACTGGCCTAACATCGTCGTTTGTTACGCCACTGATGAGCTATTTCCTCATTGATGAGATCAACGTTGAGCCTATTTATATAAGTATTTATATGGTGTCCGTTACGCTATCAGGGTTGGTGATCAGTCAGTACCTCGGGCACTTGGCAGACAAAGGTTTTAACGCAAATCGTCTTTACGGGCTAACCATGATTTGCGTGGGCATCGCCATGGTCGCCTTTATCTTTAGCAAGCAGTTTTGGCATGTGTTCCTTGCTGGCGTCTTGTTTATGTCGGTGGGCGCTGGGGCAGTGTCTCAAATGCTGACCGTTTCGGGGCTATGGGCAAAAAACCAAGATATCGATTTAGCCGCATTTAACTCAAAAGTTCGCGCGGCCATCTCTCTTGCTTGGGTGGTAGGCCCGCCGCTGGCATTTACGCTGGTTGCCAATTTTGGCTTCGCAGCGTCCTTTTCGGTGGCTATCGCGTGCGTGGTTGTTGCGACGCTTTTTGTGGTTAAGGTTGTGCCTGGGCAAAAAGCCAATCAACACTCACTCAACACTACTCTAAAGGGCTCGTTATCGCTGCCTTTTTGGCTGGTTGGGTTGGCCATACTTGCCGGAATGGCGGGCAATGTCATGTATTTATCATCTATGCCTTTGTACGTAATGAATGAACTGGGGTTGCCGGAAAATTTGCCAGGGCTGATGATGGGTGTTGTGGCTGCACTTGAGATACCTACTATGCTGCTAGCAGCCAAATTAGCGCGACGCTTCCCTCCTGCGGGTATCATGGCAGTAGCATTTATTTTCGGCTGTTGCTTCTACGTTGGCGTGTACTTTTCTCAGTCGAGTTGGGAGTTATTGACCCTTCAAATATTAAACGCGCTGTTCTACGGTTTATATGCCGGTATTGGATTGACCTTACTGCAACAACAAGCGCCTGATTTGACAGGTTTTACTTCAGCATTTTATTCAAACGCCACCCGCGTGGGAATGATGTTGGGCACTATTGGCGCGGGTACCGTGGCCCAATTCTTTAGTTTCAGAGATGCCACTATTGGATCGCTATGCATCGCAACATTTGGGTTAAACGTGATGTTAGTATTCATGTTTGTTAAGCGTCGAGTACATCGCTGAAGGGCTACCAAACCTCATTGATTGGGTTACACGCAAAACTCAATCAAAATGCGATACCGGTTAATAAGCAATGTTGCTTAAGTCGATAGCAGGCTATCTGTAGGCTAAAAGAAAGCGTTCGAGATCACTTTGCCTGACATTGACCACACCAATAAAGACGTCGCCCATTATACGTTTGGCGTTTTATTGGAGTGGCGCAGACTCTACAAGGCTGCTCTTCCCTGTCGAACACCATAAATCGCGTACCTTCAAAGTTAACGCCTTTTGCTTCAAGCACTTGGCGTAGTTCTGTGTACACGGTATAGCCGCCGGTTTCACAACTGCGTTTGCATATTGCTAAGGTGTGATGTGCCAAGCTACGCAGCTGCTCATCATCTAACTGAGAAGGTTTGAGTGAAGGATGCACACCTGCTGCAAACAATATTTCGCTGCGAAGGTAGTTGCCCAGCCCAGCCATAAAGCGCTGATCCAAATATAAACCGCTTAGCGCGCGGTTATAGAATGCTTTTGAACGTAAGCGTTCTAATACCAACTCTTCTGTTACTGAATCGTTGAGTACGTCGGGCCCAACTCTTTGTAAAAAAGGGTGTTCATGAATAGTTTGTGTTGGCCAAATGCTAATGTCAGACGCACTATATAAAATAGCACTGTGTGTTTCGGTATGAAGCCCTACCCTTAGCTGGCGGGTAGTATCGGGGATTTCGTTGCGTTTACAGGTATGCCACACGCCATAAAGTTGGTTGTGTGAATACATAGAGAGCCCATTGCTAAAATGGGTAATTAGCGCCTTGCCACGGGTTTCCATGCGCAAGACGTTTTCGCCTTCTAGCTGTTTAACATAGGGTTTTAGCTGAGCTAATCCAAACTCTACTTTTTCTAGGGGGATATCTTTTATCACCGCTTCGACTTTATCTGCAGCGCGACGAATCTCTGGGCCTTCAGGCATGTTGTCTCAAATACCTTTTATCTCGGTTACGGGTTACTTCGCATCATTTTCAGCTTCTTTGCAGCTAGATGATAACGAATACAAAAAAGGCCTGTAGCCTTTGGTGTACTTTAAACCTAAGTTTGTACATCAAAGATCAACAGACCCTTTTATTAATCAAAGTTTAGCTGAAAATGCCGTATTTAAACGCTGCGCTGATTAGCCCTTGTTTGGCACAATCAGGTACTTAGTGCCGGTCTTTTTCGCGTTGTACAACGCCACATTTTCCGGCTGAAGGGCTTCTTCAAGACTTAGCTCTTTACTATAAGACGACGCAAAAGTTGTGTTAATTTCCGTTGCCACTTTTTGGTAAAGCTCACCTACACGCTTCTTATCAAGCTTGCCTAAGAAGCGCATTAGCAACCAACCACCAATGCTCCACGTCATACCATAAGCGCGGTTTAGAATTGTCGGAGAGAAGTCTAAGCCGCCATAGATATAAACTTGTTTATTGCTGTCAGAACCATAGGTGTTGAAACCTTTTGCATCTTTACTGCCCGAGGCTTCCATCATGGTAAGGATATCGCTAACTAGCTCACCGCCACCAATGGCGTCGAACGCAAGTGTAGCGCCAGTGCTATCTATGGCCTGGTAAAGTTCAGCTTTGAAATTCTCGCTGCTGGAATCAAGCACAATTTTCGCGCCAATACCTTTAAGTAGGTCTACCTGCTCTTGGCTACGTACAATATTAACTAGCTCTACGCCCTGTTCTAGACAAATTTTGTTTAGCATTTGCCCAAGGTTAGACGCCGCGGCAGTGTGAACCAAGGCTTTATGCCCTTCCATACGCATGGTTTCAACCATACCAAGAGCAGTAAGTGGGTTAACAAATGAAGACGCAGCTTGTTGCGGCGTAGTGCTATCCATGTGAGGTAAACATGCCTGTACGGGCACACACGCATACTCTGTATAAGCTGCGCCGGTAAGAATAGATACTGTTTTGCCCATTAATGCCTGCGCTTCAGGGCTGTCGCCCGCAGCAACCACTGTACCTGCGCCTTCGTTCCCGATAGGCAAAGTTTGGTCAAGACGAGACTTAATACGGCTTAGCAAAGGCTTGTGTACCGGCGCAACCAACGCGCTCTTATCAGCATCGAAAGACGCCTTATCAAGGCTTGCTGGCCCAAACATAGGCCACATATCTGACGGATTTATTGGAGAGGCTTCCATGCGTACAATCACTTCATGAGCCTTCGGCTCTGGAACGTCTACTTCTTTTAGCGATACCTGAAGCTCACCTTCTGATGTAATTAGCGTAAATAGTTGTTTAGATTTATTCATATTGACTCTCGTGCCCTAAAAATTAAACGCTGTATGTGTTGTTAAGCTAACACGCCACCACTATCAGCAGTATTTATATTTCGAATACATATGCGTTTCGATGGTTTATACACCCGATAATCTAGATGAGTTACACTGCAAAGCGTGTATCGACCTGTAATAGCGAATAAAAAATGAAAAGACATTGTACCTACCTCTTTCTAGGACTAATCGGAATGAGCGATGTGGCGTTTGGTAAGGCTGCACCTTTGGTCTCAATTTCTACCCACGACGCGTTTTTTAATTCGATAAAAGCGCTCTGCGGTAAAGCGTTTCGAGGGAAGGTGAGTAAAGATAATGTAGGCAATACCTTCGGTGATGCAGAACTTGTTATGCACATACGAAAGTGCACAGACTCAGAAATCCAAATACCTTTTCATGTGGGTAACGACGCATCTCGCACTTGGATTCTAACGAAAACCGGCGCGGGTCTTATGCTGAAGCACGACCACAGAAACAAAGATGGCAGCTTTCATTCTTCAACCATGTACGGCGGGCACACTGTAGATGATGGATATGTCCAAGTTCAGTCATTCCCCGCAGATGCCTATTCAAAAGCATTATTTATAGAATCTGGGATTGCAGCATCGACAGATAACGTTTGGCAAATGATGATTTACCCCAACCGCTTTAGCTACCGATTGATTCGCCCTGCGCGCGAAGTACAGGTTGATTTCGATTTAGATAGTACAGTTTCGGTTCCCAGTGCGCCTTGGGGCTACGCAGATTGATTTAAGCTGAAACTGGACTTGGGTATCGTTGCATTTATTACCACCACACCTTATAACAAGTTTTAAATTGCAAAATATATCTTGTTCCCACCTACGACTAGATAGAATCTAGTAAGACCTGAATTATCAACCACTTGGATATAAAAATGCCTTCTAACCACAATCTTTTACAGCAGCTTTTTGGTTTCTCAGCGTTTCGTGAGGGACAAAAAGAGGCTGTGGATTCTCTACTTAGTGGGCATTCAACGTTAGCAATCTTTCCGACTGGCTCGGGTAAATCGTTGTGTTACCAGTTCGTTGCTACGCAGCTGCCACATTTAACTTTGGTGGTTTCTCCATTACTGGCGCTAATGAAAGATCAGCTGGAATTTTTGCATAGCAAAGGTATTGCAGCAGCTAGCATCGATTCCACCTTAACACCTGAGCAAAACAAGCAGGTGATGAACGACGTGCGTTCTGGGCAGTGTAAAATTTTAATGGTGTCAGTGGAGCGTTTTAAGAACGAGCGTTTTAGACAGTTTATTGAATCTGTTCAGGTAAGTATGTTGGTAGTTGATGAAGCGCATTGTATTTCTGAGTGGGGCCATAACTTCCGCCCAGACTACTTAAAACTCCCCGTGTATCAGAAAGAGCTTAATATTCCGTTAGTACTTCTGCTCACAGCTACTGCCACTAAAAAAGTAAAAGATGATATGACAGCGCGCTTTGATATCGCGCCAGCTAATATTATTCAAACAGGGTTTTATCGCCCTAATTTAAATCTACGTGTTCGCCCCGTACTTGAACCAAACAAAAACCACGCCCTACTGGAAGAGATTCGCAAGCAACAAGGTGCGGGTATTGTTTACGTTACTTTGCAAAAAAGCGCCGAGGAGGTAGCCCAGTTCTTACAGCAACAAGGGTTTGATGCAAAGGCTTATCACGCTGGTCTCGACAGTAATGTAAGACAAGGTATCCAGCAAGATTTTATGCACAATAAGCTTCAAGTGGTTGTGGCTACCATTGCCTTTGGGATGGGCATTGATAAGTCGGATATTCGCTTTGTCATTCACTACGACTTGCCGAAGTCTATTGAAAACTACAGCCAAGAGATTGGAAGGGGGGGAAGAGACGGTAAAGCAGCAAATTGTACCGTGCTTGCGAATCTTGACGGATTGGTCACCATAGAGAACTTCGTTTACGGCGACACGCCAGATGAAAGCGCCATTCAACGGGTAATTGATGATATTAAGTCGCAAGCCCTTGATGAGAAAAATTCAGCGGTACAAAATGACCGCTCTATTCATGGCGACAGCAACCTTTTCCAGTGGGAAACACAAATAAACAGCCTATCGGGTGCAAGTAATATTCGTCAGCTTCCTCTTAAAACCCTACTTGTTCAGCTAGAACTCGCGAACGTTATACGCCCTTTGTACGCTTACTTTGCTGAATACAAATTCCGTTTTATTTCTGATAAAGCCGCCATTCTTAGCATGTTTTCAGAAGAGAGAGCGCGCTTTTTAGATGCTGTATTCACGCACTCAAACATGAAGAAAGTATGGGGTGTCGTCGATTTTGACAGCATCTATCAGCATTATGGTGCCGAACGTTCAAGAGTGGTTGCAGCATTAGAATATTTGCACGAACACAATGATATCGAGCTCGCATCGCGCTTAATAACCGATGTTTACCGAGTTAATGACGAACTGCTACAGGATGGCAATCTTTCAAACCAACTCGCCCACTATTTTGCTGAAACCGAGCGTAAAGAGATCAGGCGCATCGCAGCACTTGTAAGCTTCTTCGAACAAGGCACCTGCTTAAGTCATAACTTGTCAGCGTATTTTGATGATACTCAAGCACCGAAGGCTTGTGGACATTGCAGTGTTTGTGAAGGCGATGTGGCAACGCTTAGCTATTCATCACCAATATCAAAACCAGATAGTGAGAAGGTATTAGAAGCTATGACGGCGCTAAAGATGCATTTAAGCGGAAAGTTTGAAGCCACCATCACGCCTTCTATTTATTGCCGTTTTTTAACTGGCATGACCATGCCTTTATTTAGTCGTTTGAAAATAAGACAAGTGAAAGGTTTTGGCAGCTTTGAACACTGCCGATATGCAGACGTTCTAAAACAAGTGAACGCAAATTCGTGCAGGTGACTTATTGGTACTGACTGTTTTGTCTTCTCGATAAGAGCCGGTATTAAATTGAGCCAGCCCCTTATTGCTAAAAAAGGGCCGACTGTGCTAACTATCTGGCTCACTACGCGCCAGTTGTATGAACTATGTTTATTACGCGTTTAGCGAATTGTTTTCTTAATTTAACGGCGATTCACGCCATACTATCAATCTGCTTTAATATACTGCCAAATGCGCGGCTACCAACACTTTGAATCTGTTTATCGAAGTACAGGCTTCCCAAAAGAAAAATAGTGATATGCCCTTTCGAGCGCCACGTCACGTGGGTTTTTCCACCTTCATCTTTAAGGGTTATTTCACCCAACTGATGATCATAAGGTAATGGCTTAGACTTAACCACTTTATAACCCAATTTATAAGGCGGCTCGTAGGCCACTATCTCTTCGTGAAGGTTCGAGCCCCCTGAAATAATCTCGCGCACTGCACCTAGCCCATTTGGTTCATCACTACCCTTTACCAGTAAATTCGACTGCTCAATAGCTTTAAACTGCGCATAATTAGCGTGATCACTTAATATTGCAAATACCTTTTCAATAGGTTGATTAATGGTTCGCTCTACATGTATTGAAAACACGCTTTGTTCCTTTTTATATATTTTTAATTAGCGATATTTTTCGATAATAGCCTAAACACTATAAAACCTTTACTTAATAAAACTTATCGTTAATCGGCAAAACTGTGAATATAGCAAAAGCCTTAATTCTAATTTATAGTGGCAAAATAATAGTGTCGTAGACGGTTTAGGATGTAATGGACACCACTAAAAAAGGATCGCTAGTTGTGGTCGGCACAGGTATAAGTGTTGCTGGGCAAATGACCATTGCTGCTAGAAGCTACATTGAAAATGCCGACATCGTGTTTATGGGGATCATGAACAAAATTGGCGAACACGTGGTGACCACTCTTAATCCCAATAGCGTTTCGCTAGACGACCTTTACGAAGAAGGTAAGTCACGCGCGTTAACCTATTCTCAAATGGCCGATAGAATTGTAGCGTCGGTGATGGCAGGCAATAAAGTATGCGTTGCTTTTTATGGCCATCCCGGAGTTTTTGTTACTCCCTCTCATGAAGCCATCCGCCGTGTTCAAGGAATGGGCTTAGAAGCGAAAATGCTGCCCGGGGTTTCGGCGGAAGATTGCTTAATTGCCGATTTAGGCATAGATCCCTCACGCTTTGGTTGCCAGTCATACGAAGCAACTCAGTTTCTGTTTCGCGACTACCGTATTGATCCACACATGACACAAATTATCTGGCAAATTGGGTTAGCTGGGGAAGCAACATTGAGTGTGTTAGACGCTAATCAAAGCCAGTCAGGCCTTGCCATGCTGGCCGATATTTTAGCAGAGCATTATCCTACGGACCATGAACTCATTATTTATGAAGCCGCGACACTGCCTCTTTGCGAACCCAAAATAGAAAGCGTGCGACTTTGTGAACTTGAATTCGCTAAACCCACATTAGTGTCGACCCTCGTCGTTCCCTCGATAGGTATGCCAGCCTATCGACAAGACCGATTAGCAAAGCTAGGGCTGACCGAACAGCAAGTTATTAAATATAGAAACCCAACCATAAATTAAAAAGGATAAAAAATGGCAAAATCTATTCAAGATTTCTTGATTGAGTTGGATACCAACAGCAAGCTTATGGAAGCCTATAAAAGCGACCCAGTTGCAACCGCTAAAAAATACGGGTTATCTGCCGAAGAGGTAAAAATAATTGCAGATCAAAACTGGGACGAGCTATCTAAGCGCTTTGACGATACCAGTAAAACCATTCGCGTTATTAGCTACTAACTACTGAGCTATCCCCACGAATAGTAAAATA
>NZ_CACSIH010000052.1:0-488 GCF_902705805.1 Alteromonas alvinellae
TTTATTTTACTATTCGTGGGGATAGCTCAGAATTAAACTCCCTTTTAATTTAAATTGTGAATGTCCACAACTAAAGCCTAGTCGTAACCCATGCAAAACGCATTAAATCAAACCTCGACGATTAAGTGCATGATATTACTTAGATTAAAAGTCAATAAGTGCACCGCTCGCTAAATTAAGTACCCTTTCGTATGTATTAACGCAGAATTTGGCATAACTGGATGGTTAAAGCACTAGAGAAAGAACTTTTATCAGAATAGTTTTTGGAAAAACCGGATTTGATTGAAAATTTGGGACTGGTTGGCCGAGATCAAAAAAGCCCTCGCGTTTCTGCAAGGGCTTAAATGATGGTGCCTGAACCGGGATTGTAACGCGCGGTGCAGCCGCAGGGGCACGTTAGCGTGTGCCTGTGTTTTTCAACCGCCGAGATCAAAAAAAACCCGCATTTTCATGCAGGGCTTTCTGAATAATGGTGCCTCGCTCCGGGA
>NZ_CACSIH010000053.1:0-380 GCF_902705805.1 Alteromonas alvinellae
TCAGGAATAGTCAGTAGGGTAGGGCTGTCCATACCTGGCCACGCGTAGCTGGCGACTAAGCCACGTTTATCAACAGCGTCTTTAACTAGCAGCATGGTTCTGCCGTCGTCACGACTGGTGCCAAATAAGCCCCATTCCGCGTTATCATCGTTGTTCATATCAAACAGTTTATGCCAGCTCACGTTTTCCCATTTATCAGGGAAGTTATAAGCGTCTAGCTTGTCGTTGCTGTTTGCGCCACTAATCAGTTTTACCTGAATTTTGTTGTTGCGTTTAATGCGGCCAAATAATGCTACATCACGCACACCATCCCCGTCATAATCACTGTGTTGATAATAAGCCGGGCTCTCAAAAATAGCCGGGAAGCTATACACGCCCAC
>NZ_CACSIH010000054.1:0-208 GCF_902705805.1 Alteromonas alvinellae
TCAGCTTTCCAAATTGTTAAAGAACATTCGTAAAATGACAAGTCATTTCACTTTAGAGTAAAAAACCCTAATCAATGCTTACTGAAACAGTAAATATTCATTAGGATTTCGGGTCCAACGTGACACGTTTCTACCTGTGTTACCTTCCTTTCACAAAGAAAGGAAATGGTAGGCTTGGGCAGACTTGAACTGCCGACCTCACCCTTAT
>NZ_CACSIH010000055.1:0-10176 GCF_902705805.1 Alteromonas alvinellae
AATCAGTTAATTAGGTGCGGAATGACGGATTGAAGGCTTGATGAACCCCAACACGAGATAAAATCGCTGAATTTGAAAAAGAGAATGCTAGTTTTTCAGGACTGTCATAACCCAAACGGATTGCTGTACTCAGTGCTTCAACTACTTCGGAAGATAGACTCTCCTGATTGTCGTATGGACTGATTTCAGTAACAATACGTGTCACCAAACCCATAATAAAAGAAAGGCCTCTTGGTAAAACTGTTCCGACCAACTCTCTAGCTCGTGGACAGGCTTTTGCGGTTGCATGATCTGAATCTGGATTGCCCCCCAAAGCAATCTCTACGTCTCTTAATGGAAAGCCACTTAGCCACGCACGTACCCCAGGAGATAGGGCATCTAGAACGTCATCAGAGAGTTCTCCATTTTTATTTCGTCCAGTTGCCCCGAGAATTGACATTTTTACATCAAAGAGTAACAGTTCTTTAGCTTCTGGATCAGTCTTAAACCAATTGAATAGCCAAATAGACCACTCATTAATTGACGTTGGTAAAGCTCCAATATTTTTAGTAATCGCAGACCTCAAACGTGAAAGTACAAGTGGTGGCAATCCACTTTGTGAAGCTAGAATTGAAAGAGACTGATCAATTTCATCGCCGTCTTTAAGTTTCACAAGATTTTCCAACTCAACTAGTTGGGAGTTGAATCTCTGCTCTTCATTATTTGCCCTAGATCTGAATGCAGCAAAAGAAGATTTAAGGTTAAACAGTGATCTTTCATTGTTTTCAGTATCATTCAGGGTTGCGAGGCGATTAACTAGGTACATCACTTCACGATTAACCGTATTGCCATCGGAAATTTCATCTAAAACTCTAGATATTGGGTCTGAAATTTCTACACATCTATCATCCTCTGGAATTATTGATTGTAATTTACTTACTACATTCTGATTTAAACTCTGGTTTTCGGGAAAAGTCAGAATAGGCTCTGGTACGAGCAAGACAATTCCATTTGCCAGATGTCCAGCTCTACCTGCTCGCGCAGCAGCATTCAATAATTCATGTGCCTCCAAAAGTTGGCGACCATCATTTTCAGCACGCTTATCACCTGCCAAAATTGCCATTTGTGCGGGGAGGTTAAGACCTTGAGCTAACGTTGGGGTAGCAACGATCACCATTGCCCCATCTGCACGTTTATACATACGTTCAGACAGATCTCTTTCAATCCGAAGCATGGATGCATTATGTGGGACTGCGGCGCTTCCTTTTGTAAGTAATGAGTGCTCCAGCCCCCCAAGCTCTAGCTCTAATGCATCCCATCTACGATTTTCATCTTCAGTAGGAGCAATGTTTCCACCAAGCTCAACAGAGATACTTTTTGCAGTAGATATGGCATGAGATTTTTGATTAACAAATACAATCGTTTTAAGTCTATTAATAGCACTGGCTACAGCTAATTTTGAGGCTACACTATTTACGTTTGGAGAAATGGATAAATAATTGGAGTAGAGTTTTCCAGTAAGTAAAACTTTATCCTGTGTTAGCTTTGTGAAAGTACAGATTGCGTTTTGGTTTTCTAAATCCAACCAATTGTGCTGCAAGCCCCAAATGGCATACGGATTTATAACCAACTCTCTAGCAGAAGAAGCTCTTAAATTTGCCGCGCGTCTCCCTGCTTGCTTATCAAGATTCGCTTGCACATTATTTGCCATTTCTTTTATGGATTGAACATCCTTTTCTGAGTAAATTACAACTCCGCGAGCCTGCCTGCTTGGCTTCCATAACAGATCAATACTGATGCAACCTCTACCGGTCAATTGTTTAATCCATTTAGCAAACTCTTCCCCGTTTTGTACCATTGCAGAGAGAAAAAGAGTGTCCGCTTCTGGGGCAATTCTATTAAATGCAAGAAGGCAAAGCATACTATCTAGCGACCTACGTATCTTTCCTGATTGTGGGCTGAGCAAGTGACATTCATCAAATACCAATAAGCCAACATCGTCAAAGGATTCGGGGGAGAAGGAAAGCATTGCTAAACATCTTTCAGGTGTCATTACCTCAATTTCCGGAAGAACTGCACCAACTTGGAATAGAAGATCAAAATCACTTGATACAGTAGATCCCAAAATATCTTGAGGGAACATCTCTTGTAGGTCGATAGTAAGTTGTTCAACAAGTGCGTGAGTTGGTGCAAGAAAAATTACTTTTTTCCCCTGCGATAAAGCACTAGCGATTTTTATTGAGGAAATAGTAGTTTTTCCGGCTCCTGTTGGCAAAACCATTACAGCAGACGTTCCGTTGTGGTGGAAACCTTCTGAGAGAGCCTTTTTGTGATTAGGCCAAATGAAAGGGAATTTTTTTGCTCGGAACGCTATCCAATTATTCCAAAATTCAATATCAGAGCCCTGGGGTGGTTCTAGTCTCGTTAGCGCAGATTCATATATACCGTCATACGTTGCAATGAGTAATGACGCAAGATGAGCAATTCCGGGAAACGTTACTTCTACTCCACAAGCCAGAGCATCTTTACTGATTGAACTAGCTAGTGTTTTAGCATGTTCAAACATCACTTTGGGAGACTGGATTTGGCCATCGCCAATACCAATTCTTAAGATCAACTTTGATAGTTTTTCTATCCCAAAAACTAAGGATTGAACCAATGCGATAAAGGCAGAAAATTCAATATTACTTCTCTGCTCAACAACAAATCCTGCTCTTTCGTTTCCTCTATTAACTATATCTATTAGCCGACCTTTAGCTAAATCTACAATATGTCTAACTAACTCAGTAACAAGGTAATGCTGCCCCTCTCTTTCGATTTTTACCTTAGATGCTGCTTCAAAAGCATCTGCATATTGTTCAGCCGCAAGAAATAGGAGAACAGCCGCAATTTCAGGTGCTAAACGATCCCTGCTGACATTTTCCCTTTCAGCGATTTCTTCTTCTAGTAATTCCTCTCTCCTTGCTATCAACTGCTGAGCACTCGCTGCAACAAATGCAGAGGATCGCCTAATAGATGGTTCGTTGTTGATAGACACTACTAGCTCATAGGTGTCCGCAATACGATCTAATGTCCAATCACCATCCTGGATTGGGTGTTCTTCTCCACCTAGTCGCATAGATACAATCCGTGCATAGTGGCTAGTTAACATTTGTGGCAAGTCATTAGGGGCTAAATCAGGAAATTCGGGAGCAGCTCGAAGGAGTGAAGCTGTTTCTGGGTCAAACATTAATCTTGCTCCACTTCTAATTGTTCTATGTAATCAATGATTTTCGTTGCCATCGCATCAAACCAATCTCTTAATTTTCTATCTACAATGAGGCTGGCACCAATCCTTTGCTCCTGTTTTATATCTTTAATTTTATTATATCCTTTAAACAATGCTTTCTGGGCTTGCTGAGTATCGAAATCCTTAGTTAAGGCAAAACCTGCTCGATAATGCCTGCTTGAGTTATCAATAACTTTTCGAACCATAGACATAGCCTGAACATTGCTAACCCCACTTAACTGGATAAGGCTTGCAGCGGCAGATATCAGCTCTGCATTTCTTGTGTTTCCATGCCGATCTAAGAACCCAGGTATTACTTTCTGCGTAAATGTATCTCGCGGGTTGTCCGTACACTTATCTTCAAAAATGGTGGATTTTAGTATTTCACTACCATCTTCATTAAGCTCTATCATTATCCCGTCTAACCCTTGAGATGTAGAACTCGTGTGCGGGTCTTTAAGAAAACATTTGTCACCGGATACCTGTTTGGCAGCTATCCAAGAAATAATTTCAAACATCAAGCCATCCCTCTGAATTCTCGGGTAGCCAGTGCGCGGATTTTGTTTTCCCACTTGAACTGTAAATTTTATTTTTGCTTCATTTTTAAGCTCATGGTCAGTAAATGCAGGCGCTGCTGGCAGAAGCTCATCAATAATATGGGCTGCTTGTGCTGCTTGTCCCATAACGACTATAGCGATAAGGCGAGCTAACTGTTCTTCGTTTTCTACTTTCCATTTTGACCCTATACAATCATCATCAATCGGAAAGTCTGTAATATTTAGAGCTACGAGATTTTCTTCAAGGGCCATTAGTACTTTCCTTATAACTTTCTAATATCATTAGGTTTAATTATTCCTCGAAAAGCTAGTTAGACTAAAATTTACTTTGTAACTTCACCATTGGTGGCATGGAAGCGTGTGGTCTTTTACAACCAAGTCACGTTACCTTTTTTTTCAACCAATTCTGTGAATTGCTAATTTCAAATGCTCTGGCTCCATACCCTATGGATAGAATGCTTTCTGGCAAGAACTCATCGAACTTCTCGATACGTTTTTCCAATACTTGTAGTGCTAGTTCAGTTTCTGTTGGGAGTTCTGTTGAAGCAAGTTTGAGCAATGTTGCGTGAACACTTTCTAATGACGCTTTTTCTACTTCTATGACTCCAGCATATGCGCCAGCTTCAAACCCATGTTGGATTAGCAAGGCGACAATTGTATTTACCACTTTGTCACCAAGCCATGGGAATATATAGGTAGTATTACCAACCTGGAGCAATGGTTCTTTAGAGAGCTTTGCATCTTCGAAATATCGTACGCTCTCACCAAACAATTCTCGTGCGGCTGAATCAGCGAAGTCGACTTTCTGATCTCCCACAGAAATTCTGTAGTCACCGTCTTTTAATATTTGAAACATCTCTTGCCGGACAACATCATGTATGTTCAAGCCAGCACCACCAAATTTAGGCGGCTTGCCACCTTTTGCATGCTCCACATAAATGACTTTCTTTTCGCTATCTATGTCGTTTACTTTCCAACGCTTTCCACCGAAAACAATATGCTGCCCTTCTAATACCAATGAATCTACAGGCAGCGTTCCGAGTGATTTACTTCCACATAAAATCCGGAACTCTTCAGGCGTTTTGAAAACAGCATAGAACGAGTAATGGCTTGTCAGCTTTTCTCCCAAAAGGCCAAGCACCAATTCACCACTTCCTAACTGAGTTATGAGTTCTGTTTTGCCCATGTGGACAAGTAGTGCTTTGAAGTTTTCAACATTAACGTTTTGAAAAGGGCCATCTTTACAGAGCAAACTAAATAATTGCTCGGCTCTAATTCCTCCCCATTGTGCAGTAACCGCAAGTACTTGGTGAAGGAGTGTTGAGAAGTGGTAAAGTGATGTATCAGCTGGTTCATACCATTTACTGCCGATAAGAAGTCTGATCATGGCCAGAGATTGAATAAGCTCCAATCTCAGCTTGTCGATGACGCTAGAGTCTTTTGTCAATTCAGCTTCAGCGATGAGCATTCGCAATATTGAGGCTCCACCGCGTCTTCCTGAGCGACCCATTCTTTGACGTAAACTTGAAATAGAATGGGGGGCTGTTACTTGAATTACTGAGTTTACCTTGCCAATATCAATGCCTAGTTCAAGAGTCATTGTGCAAATCGCTGTGGTAGGGTAATGCTCCTGTTGCAATCGATTTTCTAAGCTTTCTCGAAGATCTTTAGATAGTGAACCATGGTGAGGAAAAAATTCATTCGGTACAGTTTTTTCTTCACAGAAGTCAGATAATGTAGCCGCAATGCTTTCTGTACGGCTCCTACTATTTGCAAACACAAGGTGATTTCCGCCTCGACAAAATTTAAATAAATCTTGGCAGATCGTATATTCTGCATCATTGGAAGACTCGGTTTCTAAGTTAGCAGGGTTTACATACCCTTTTACCTGAACCTTCAAGGTGGATGTCGAATGTGTATCTTTGATGATCTTGCAAGGTAAAGAACGATTAGGGCGAAGTGATAGAGGTACCTTCTCTAACTCACCAAGCGTTGCACTCAAAGCGACTCTCGGGATTGGTGTTTCTAGTCTTCCAAGAAGATGTTCAAGTCGATGAAGTAAAGATAGTAAGTGATGGCCGCGCTCAGAACCAATAAAGGCATGAAACTCGTCAATAACGATATATTTCAAATTAGAGAATGCAGTTTTTATCCAGCCTGAGTCTCTGATGAGTAATGACTCCAATGACTCAGGTGTTATTAACACGACACC
The DNA here is from genome assembly GCF_902705805.1 of Alteromonas alvinellae. NCBI lineage: Bacteria > Pseudomonadati > Pseudomonadota > Gammaproteobacteria > Alteromonadales > Alteromonadaceae > Alteromonas > Alteromonas alvinellae. The sequence goes on from NZ_CACSIH010000055.1 coordinate 6,017, forward strand.
AGATGGCGATGCTTTTAATTTCTTCTTTCGGCCCAGTGAGCTATCACCATGCCAGGGAGTAACAGGTATTTCTAACAGGTCAGACAGACTTTCTAAGCGCCTATCTTGGTCATTTATAAGGGCTTTTAGAGGGCTAACGTAAAGGATCCCTACACCCGTTTCTTGATGTGCGATAGTGCTAAGCGCAGGCAAGAAAAATGCTTCTGTCTTTCCTGCTGCGGTTGAAGCGCTGATCAGTACATCTGTCTTTTCAGACAATATAGGTTCAATAGCAAGGCATTGTATTTCTCGTAAGCCAGTCCAGCCTTGTTTGAATATCCAGCGCTGAATCCGATGGTCTAATTTTTCATGTTCATCAATCATAGTTTGAAGTCAGCAAATCCATCTTCATTGTCCTCTGTTTCGAGTTCAACATCGGAAGGCTTATCTTCATTAATTGCTACTGATGAGATCAGACTATGCCACGCAATTTGCGGGTTTTGGTCGATTACCGCGAGCATGTCTAAAAATGCTTTAATGGTGTTACGTGGCGTTCTAAAATACGCATCCCCTATAGTTTGGCTGCAATGCTGTAAGAACGCTTTGAGAGATTCGTCTGGAACCAAGTACTTCGCTTCATCACCTTCAGCATAAACATGGCGCAAGTTTTTAAGCAAAATATAAAGTTCTTCAGGCGTTAAGCTAGCGAGGTGTAGCGCTGGTGACGAATAATCAATCACGCCCGCTTGTTTAGCAAAGCTGTTATCTGCCAATCTAGATTGCAGTGCTTCATAGCTATACAAGCCTTTACGTGGATCTAGCAAAAACTCAGGGGTTCCGCCGAGAAGAAAGCCCAAATGCTCAGCGCTTCCTTGCAAGCAATCGTTTAGAATTCGGAGTATTTGTTCATAGTTAGAAGTTCTCGCTGTGGTATTGTTCAACTTATATAGATTTACCATCTCGTCTAAGTTAACTAGAAGCCCTTGGTAGCCAGCTTGTCTGACAAATAAACTCATTAATTTCAGCGCGTCATAAAAAGATGTATCCGAAATAATTGTTCGAACTCCTAGGTCATTTCGGGCATCGGTTTTAGTTGAATACTCTGCTCGTAACCATTTTATGGCGTTAGCTTTTAATATCTCATCATCTTTCTCATGACCTATCCAATAAGCCTCAATAACTTTAGCAAAATCATAACCGCCAACGAGTTCAGAAAGTGATGCTAATTTTTCATGGATAATTGAATTTATACTTTTTCCCGAAGTATCAGCTTCTTTCATCGCTTCTGTGATGAACTTTTCAACTACACTTGTTAAAGCATTACCATCAGGTTTGTTGCGAGTCGCCATGTTACGCATTAGCTCAGAGTAAAGGTTTCTAGCTTGACCAGCCGATGCATGAATACGTCTATCAGGAGATAAGTCTGCATTGACGGTTACAAGCTTATTCTCCAGAGCAATAGCACGTACAACACTTAAAAAGAATGTTTTACCAGAACCATAATCGCCGATAATGAGCCTGAAAGCTGAACCTCCATCTGAGATCCGATCAATGTCTTGGATCAGAGCTTTTAATTCATTTACTCGACCAACTTGGATATGCTGGATTCCAATCTTAGGAGTCACACCTGACTTCAGAGATTGGATAATAGCATCCCTTTCTTTAGCTCGTATTCTTTTTGCAACCATTGTTTATCCCTTCAATTCTTCTACGATTTCTAGATCGACATAGATATCACCATCGTCATCTAGAACTGGCGCATCGACTTTGTCATAAGCCCAGTCATTAATGGTTTCTAATGCGCCATCAACCATTATGTTTAGTTTGCTGCACAGTTCATGAACTTCTTTACGTGGCCACGACTCTTTTGCTATCAAAGTTTCAAAAAGTTCTTTGTAAGGGCTATCTAAGCCTTCTTCATTCACATCAGCGGTGGGGCTAACTTCCTGTTCAGCTTCTTCATCAACGGCAAATATACTCTCCAGCATACTCTTTGCATCGTTGGTGTCACTTTCATGAATAGCCAGAATACCTTCATCCAATTGAAAGGTACTTTTATCAATTGAAGCTTCTTTAGATGTGGCTGAGATAGGTTGTTTGCTGGAGGCAAACGCATGAATGTCACTTGTAACGAGTGATTTATCTAAGCCTAACGAGGTATATAACTTTTCAATTTGCTTAATTTCAGAAGCATCGATTTTTCCATCAGCAAGAGAGATGGAAAGCATGAATCTTTTCAAGAATTCCACCTGTGGAACGCTGAGTTTTTCAATCCTAGCTTTCAAGCCGGTATTATTTACAGGGGCATTTAGACGCCAAGTTAAATATGCATTTAACGAGTTCTTTTCAGAAGGTGAGAGTTTGTCATCGTGGTTTATCAACGTTTGTAAGGCAATTTTCTCATGATGATCTACATTACCGTCTATCGTTGCGACCATTGCCCCTAACCTAATTGCTAAACTTACTTGGTTGAATGCCGAACTTGGCTCAAAAAACTCTCCATGGCCCGGAGAGAAGAGCACAATGTTGTCATCGATTTTCAGTTTTGCATGATGAAAACGTTGGTCTGGCGCAATACCTATTTCAGCCTTAGCAGCCAAGTTAGCGACTAGTTCATTTTCTTTTTTGTTAAAAGCCTTAGGGAGAGGTGTACCTGTATGAGTCCAGAAATCCTTGACTGTGGTTAGTCCTTCATTTGAACTAATTATCTGATTTGCCCAAGACTTAAATGTTTCTATGACTGGTGAGTTTGATTCGTTTGCTAGTTCTTTAGGTAATAACATTAACGCTGCAATATCACTCCTTGAGGTATCAGCTTTTCCTAAGTAACGGCTATAGCTGTTCAACTCTTCCGTACATTGCTCGGCAATTGGAATGAGCTTTTTAATTGGGCCTTTGAGAATACTTGGATCTGGTAAGTCACCCAACTCCAAATCAACCCCATGCACACCATTACTTGCCGCATGGTATGAAAGTCGCAGTTTAGTTTTATTGGGTTTTACGGAAATTCCCTCGCCAAACTTGTCAGAAAATCTAATTTGGAAAAGCTGGCTAAACTCTTCTTCACATCTACGGGCGGGGGTTTTTAGGGAATACTCGAATGTATTTTTTAGCCACTCTAAAGCCAAGGGAGCTTTTACAGGGTTTCCATTGGCTATAGTTGTTGCAAGGTTAACTTTAAATGACAATGCATTATTAGTTTCTGGTATATCTGCCAGTCTATCTTCAAGTAAGGTGGGTCTTTGAAGTGCCATTAGTTCGAGGAAATTAGCAGAGTATCCTCTGAACGAACGATTTGCGTTGAAAACGCTATTGAGACGCAACACTTCTTCAAATATTGCTATGTACTCTTCATTAGTTATTTGATTACTGGATTTGTTTTCAATGACTCTTCTCTCAAACCCGTAGAAATAGATGAAGACATAACCAATAGGCGTATTGGGGTTTGAGCGATCAGAGGCGAGCCAATCTAGGTAAGCGCCTCTACAGCCTTTAGATAAAGATGCGTAAGTTGGCCAGTACCCTAAGGATTCATCAGTGTATATCTCTGAATCTACCGAGGGACTTGAAGCTGGGCGTTTATCATCCACTAGAGATGGCTCTATACCGTACCCATCTAGTGAATTCATTACTCCGCCAAAGTAGAAAAAGCCTTTTGTTAACTGTCTTCCATTAACAGAAAGTTGTTCATCTTCACTTATCCATCGACCTTTTTGCTTGTTCGTTGTTTTTTCTGGCTCTCGGCCAAAGCTTGTATGAATAGTAAAAGTAGCAAAGTCATCATCATCGTCTAAATAAGTATGATTAGATGTACTGGATACACTTATGCTGGAAGATCCTACAGCAATACTGGGGGATGAAGTTCTAATTTCAGGGACTTTGGCTTTTTCAGAAAAAGGTTTCGGAGTTCTTTTTGGGGAAGGTTTGTGTGCAGAAGGATTACTGTTACCTTTAAATAATCTATAAATCAAATAAATTACAAATAACCCAATAATAAATTCCATTTCGTTTCCTCTTTTTCAAGGTTCCAATTTAGGTACTTTGTTCCTTGATTTTTATAACTTTTTATTGACTTTTATATCAAATTCAAATTACTTAAGCAAAGTGTGAATGAAGCTTTACTCATAAAATGTTTGAATCGACCAGATTTCTCTAGGGTCTGTTGATCTTTGCTGTACATA
>NZ_CACSIH010000056.1:0-3350 GCF_902705805.1 Alteromonas alvinellae
GAACGATTTATGTTCATGATCTTGCCCTGAAGAATCAATTCCTCATATTTTTTCGCCCTCAACGCCGGCAAAGGCATCTGAGGTTAATGAAAACTTTGACTTCTTAAACTCACGACTAAATGAACTTGAAGCCAATGGTATGCCAAATAATGGTGGTACCTTGTCTTTAGATATCGACTGTACAGAAAACCCTGCTGCACTCAATGAAGCGTACTTAGCAAATAAATTCACGCAAAGCATAAGTTTTTCAATAGCAGGAAGCTGTTATGGTGATATCACAGTACCTCGAAATGAGGAGGAACCATTGATCCAAGTTCATGGACAAGTCATTTTTATAACAGGTGTAGATGATAGCGCTGCTCTTATCGATAATGACTTAACAGGCAGTATAAATTTATGGGCTACCTTTGGCGGAGGTTTGTATTTACGAGACTTGTCAGTAGTCACATCTGGTGCAATACCTGTCGCGTACTCTAGGAATGGTCACGGTTCTGTCACCAATGTTTCTATTAACAGAGCCGATGGCGACGCTTATGCTGGTATCTACGTCCAAGAAGGTGGGCAAGTATATGTAGGTGACATTGCAATCAATGGATTCGAGGTGGGTATAGGTGTAAGAAATGGAGGGTTACTAAGAACGATAGGCGATGTCTCAATTGCGAATGTAAATACAGGCATAAGCATGCAAAGCGGTTCCTTTAGAGGATCGAACAACATTAGTATTAACGCGGTAGACCATGCACTTCAATTGGATGTAAATTCATCATGGCGGGGTTGGGGAACTGCGCTTACCATAACACAAGGGCATATTGCTATAGATAACGGTAGCTCAATTGTCGGTACTGAAATTTTAGCACCGAACACAGAAATTAACGTCTACCACTCAGTAATGAACGCTTCAGGTGTAACCTCTAATACGCTAAGAGCTAATGGGAGCATGGTAACCCTCACAAACTCCTCGTTTTCTGGTGAAGTTGTATCAGAACACAATGCAAAGCTTGAGTTTTACGATACACCACTTAACCACGTAAACGTGCATCAAAATTCAAGCTTTATCTATGGTGGGGATTCTATAGTCAGTTTATCTGTTTATGGAAACTCTCACGCTCATTTAGGAGGTGCAAACGTCGCAAACGTAGAGGTGAATATGGGCTCTACTCTCGATTTTTATCAAGTCGATATTTCAGGCAACGTTAATGTTTACGGTCAATCTAACTTTGTAGCCAACGAGTCATCTTTCAGTGACTCCGCATTCCTAAATACAGCCGATGGAGGCCTTTCTGCACTAATTGGCGGAACGTCAATTCTAGAGAGCCAAACCTCATGTCATTTTGGAACACTCGAAATTGATGGTGTAGACGTAAATGCTTTCAACAACGGGTGTTTAAACGCAGGCGGTTACCAAGAAATGATTGATGCTTTTAAAAGTGCGAGAGGCAACTAAATAAAGGAGCTAATATGAAAAAGCGATATATAGCTGTTTCAATAGCCCTTTGTTTTAGTGGCGGTGCAGCAGCAAGTGACTTAGATTGGAGTATAGGCAACTGGGATTTAGCAAACTGGCAAGATGGCGGTAATTCAGAGTATTTGGATACTGATGGTGACGCTGTTTTAAATATCCGAGATAACGACGACGATAACGATGGATATGCTGACAACATAGACGCATTCCCTCTGGATCCTAATGACTGGGAAGATTCTGATAACGATGGTTTAGGTGATAATTATGAACTATCGGTAGGGCTGAACCCGAATGACGAAGATAGTGATGGCGACGGCATTGTAGACGGAGAGGACCCCTTCCCATCAACGCCTGAAGTACCGAAAACGATTCGTTATGCTATGACCATCAGCGATATAAGCACCGATGGGGTAAGTGACCTAGTCGTAATTTACGAAGATGGAGATGGCGTTGTAAGCGCGTCTATCTACGACAAAGTTAATGACGAGCTAATTAACTCTTTCGTATTCCCAAATACTTATAAGTCGTTCACTGCTCATATTCTTGATGATACCAATGGTAATGGAAGCCAAGAAATAGGGCTATTTGGTGTGATCGAAGCACCTGGAAGTAACGCAGGGCAAACCAGCAAACTTATTGTTAAGGATACAAAAACAGCAGCAACCACGAGCACGTTTAATTGGGCTGGTAACTGGCATAACCCTACGTTCACACCTTTAGCCGACTTAACAGGAGATGGTATAGCTGAAGTGGCGATGCAGGGGGAGTTCTACGATGGCGATAGACCGCAAATTCTTGTTCGAGACGGAATTAGCGGCGATTTAATACGTAGATACGCCTATCCGTCATTCATGTACAACCCTAAGTATATTCAACTTAACGATATGAATGGCGACGATATTCCAGAAGTTGGCATGATAGGAGTTATTAAACGTAACAATAAAGTACAAGTTCGGGTAATTGACGGCAGCGACGATAGAAACAAACTGCCTTCTTACAATTTCGGTGACGATTGGGCTGAGTATCAATGGCTATCATTACCAGATATAGATTTTGATGGTATTGATGACGTAGGCCTGTATGGGCGTAGGCTAAGTAGTTCGCGTATACAGCTTTTCACGAAAAGTGGTGCTGATCGAGTAGGCTCTTTAGGTATTTACAGTTGGCCTGCAGATATGGCAGACCATAAGCCATTAATAATAAATGATATTAACTTTGATGGAGTTAAAGATTTTGCTGTAGGAGGTCTAAGGGAAGGCGCAAACCGCTATCAGTTTATAATAAAAGACGGAACTGATAGAGGTACAACGCTTGCAAACCTAGGGTGGCCAGTAACGGTAGAGGCACCAAACTTCTATGAAGTAAATGATGTTGACGGCGATGGCGTTCTAGATTTTGCGCTTGCAGGAAACAGAATGTCGGATGGTAAGTTCGAAGTTTCTGTCAAAAACCTCGATAACCTCAAAGTTGATGACTTTGTTACTGACACCGACTGGTCAGAAGCACCCACCGTCATGCCTTCACCTGATATAAACGGTGATGGATTAGCTGACATTGTAGTTTACGGCTATGACAAGCTGGGTGAAAGCGTATTGGAAGTGCTAAGCGCGAGTCAATAAAGCAATTATTTTAAACGTAGAAAGTTGGGGCTTAATTAAATTTAAGCCCCTCTTCTTTATGTACAATATTTGGTTTTGCGTCACTGATTATCTCAGTATTTGAAATATCTATTAGACCTAATTTCAAAAAGCACACTAGTGCAATTTAAATACTGCCTGACCCTCACGCCCCCCAAACACCACCACATTAGGCACGCCATCACCATCAGTATCACCAACCTGATAAACCGTTGGGGCACTATCCCAGTCGTTGCCTAGGTTTATTGTGG
>NZ_CACSIH010000057.1:0-1638 GCF_902705805.1 Alteromonas alvinellae
GAGGCGACAACTATCCTGACACAGGGGGAATATGAAAAGTATGAATTTGCAGAAGATGTGCTGAATTTGGTTATCGAAACGACAAGGAAGGCGTAAGGCATGACAGACAAGGCGGAGTTAAGCTCAACAGAAAGACAGCTAAGAGACGCATTGGCGCGGCTTGTTCATCAAAAGCCGATTAACAGAGAGTTGAAACAAAAGCTTAAAGCCAACAAGCTTAAAATTGTTGTTTCTAATGTTGAGAAAGAAGCGGGGTTATCGAATGGCTCGGCCAGGCGCTATCCAGAAACAAAAGCGCTGATCGAAAGCGCTGAAGCAAATCGTGTTCATGGAGTAAGCAATGTGTCCGATACTGTGGTTCGCGGCCACCCTCTCCACATAAAGGCTAAGGAAGACTTAGACAAAGCTAAAAAAGAAATCAAAAAGCTTAAGAGAGAAATTGAGAAGAAAGAAGAAAAGCTTGGAGATTATAAAAAACGCTTAAAGTCTCAAGCCGTGAGAATGCACCAAATGACCGTTGCTATGTGGGAACATATGCCTGAAGAATGCAAGCATATTGAGTTAATGATCGATGTGGAAACAACGGGGCAACAGGCAACGTTCTAGAATTCAAAAAGCGAGAGAAGCTAGATTAGCTCCGAGACTTATGTTCTTAGCTGGATTAGTCTGGACTCAACCTGTCAAATTCAAATCACGATGCAATTAGGTCCGACAGGTTGCTCTAAGGGGTTTTGCGCCCATCCCCTCGAAATTAACCTTAGTCTAAGTTTTTAAGCTTTTTTCTAACTCTAATTACCGTACTTCGACTAACTCCAACTGCTTCAGCCGTTTTATTAATACTAAATCCAGCTTCAGTAAACGAGGCAATCCTATCATGAGCCTCTAAATCAGGCTGACGACCGTGATAAAGTCCCTTTTGCTGTGCTTTTACAATACCTTCTTTTTGCTTACGTTCACGTTCTCGATATTCTTTATATGCACTGGCCGCTAATATTTCTAACAGCATATTATTAATAGCACTAAGTATTGATCTCATAAAATCATCACTTGGAAAACTGCCAAATGTTAAATGACTGGTTGGTAGATCTAAACTAACAACACTAATTCCTTTTTCATTTATTGAGGCTACAAGAGTTTTCCAATCATCAGGGCTTAGCCTTGTTAAACGATCGATTGATTCAACTAACAAAACATCACCGGACTCTGATTCATCCAATAAACGAATTAGCTCTGGTCTATCTAAAGAATTACCAGATTTATTTTCTATATAAAAAGAAGCAATTCGTTTGCTGAAGCCAGAAACGAATTTTTTTAATGAGCTTTTTGCTCTATTTGCATCTTGCTCAGAAGTTGATGCTCGTAAATATGCTCTTATGAACATTTTTGCCTAATTAGGTCTATTTAGATGGTGTCATATCATATAGGTTTATTTAAGTGGTGTCATTACGTAATTGCCTGTGATATATTAACAGTATCTTTAGGGTGTACTCATGTAGAACTGCATGTAATAACACTAATTTGGACTTTGATAATGAAAAAGGATAAACCATACATTGTTGTGGTTTAATATTGTTGTAACAACGGTAACTTTACTTATTTAATAGAAGAATGACGTGGTCAACCAAAATTGACCAACCC
>NZ_CACSIH010000058.1:0-514 GCF_902705805.1 Alteromonas alvinellae
ACATGTCTGCGCCCGTTATTGAAAAGTTATATGCCATGGAAAAATTAGAATTAAGGCCTCTTTTGGGGTTTGGTCAAATCAAGCTCGGTGTCCAAAGAAATGATATCCATGAATTACTTGGGCCGCCGAGTGATTTCAATGAGAATACTGACTATTACTCAAATTCTTCAATTCAAATACATTATTCAGTGGATGGAGTAGTAGAATTCATAGAGCTGGCTTCGGACCAAAATGTGGTTTGGGATGGCATAAGTATTTTTTCTACTCCGGTGGTAGAACTAGTCAAAGAGTTGTTAAAGAAAACCAAACAGTCAACAAACGAATCCGAGCCCGGGTACACTTTTACTTATCCAGAATATGAGCTCTGTTTTTGGCGGCCAACACAACCAGACGAGGAAGATCCAAATGAAGGGAAATATTTTGAGTCAGTTGGTCTTGGTAACAAAGGTTATTTCAGCAGTGGCATATAACAAAAAAATCAAGTTCGCCCGCTGCGCGGGCTGGGACGCAAACA
>NZ_CACSIH010000059.1:0-500 GCF_902705805.1 Alteromonas alvinellae
CAAATATGGGGCGCAAACACGTGTGCAATAATGGCGAAGCCGCGCACGTGTTTGCGTCCCAGCGAGCGACAGCGAGTGCCATAATTTGTTTGTTATATGCGTTGCTCATTTAAACCACTCGTCTTTGTGAGACTTGATTGTAACTTCGTCGACCTCTGGAAGTTCGCTTAATTTTAAGCCACATGAATTACATGAGACAGCCCACATACCTGATTTTGAATAAAAACTACCGTTGAATATGATGTTTAACAAGGAATAAAAGCGTTTACCACAACGTGGGCAGGTTGATAATGACAGTCGAAGCAATAAAAAGAGAAAAAGGTAGATGAATAGTGGGGCAATGAATCCTAGTGGCGGAAATAATAAGCCAAGAAAGATACCTATTGATACTAAATAAAAGCATGGCCAGCGAGCAGAATGTAGGTTGTCAGAACGAAGCTTGATTTTTCTTAGACCAGCGAAATATTCTTCCATGAGTTAAGTACCAATTAGCATATAAC
>NZ_CACSIH010000060.1:0-740 GCF_902705805.1 Alteromonas alvinellae
TTCTCAGAGCTTAGCTTGTCTACAACACTCAGAAGTCTAAAGCTTCTTGGGCGTTGTATGGTTAAGCCTCTCGGGCAATTAGTACAGGTTAGCTTAACGCCTTACAACGCTTCCACACCCTGCCTATCAACGTCATCGTCTATAACAACCCTTCCAGACCTTAAAGGTCAGGGATGACTCATCTTTGGGCCGGCTTCCCGCTTAGATGCTTTCAGCGGTTATCCGTTCCGAACATAGCTACCGGGCAATGCCATTGGCATGACAACCCGAACACCAGCGGTTCGTCCACTCCGGTCCTCTCGTACTAGGAGCAGCTCCCATCAATCATCCAACGCCCACACCAGATAGGGACCGAACTGTCTCACGACGTTCTAAACCCAGCTCGCGTACCACTTTAAATGGCGAACAGCCATACCCTTGGGACCGACTTCAGCCCCAGGATGTGATGAGCCGACATCGAGGTGCCAAACACCGCCGTCGATATGAACTCTTGGGCGGTATCAGCCTGTTATCCCCGGAGTACCTTTTATCCGTTGAGCGATGGCCCTTCCATACAGAACCACCGGATCACTATGACCTACTTTCGTACCTGCTCGACGTGTCTGTCTCGCAGTTAAGCTAGCTTATGCCATTGCACTAACCTCACGATGTCCGACCGTGATTAGCTAACCTTCGTGCTCCTCCGTTACTATTTGGGAGGAGACCGCCCCAGTCAAACTACCCACCAGACACTGTCCACA
>NZ_CACSIH010000061.1:0-1289 GCF_902705805.1 Alteromonas alvinellae
TGTACAGCAAAGATCAACAGACCCTAGTAGTGATTCATTTTTAACTAAATTAAAATGCAAAAGGATCATTAGCAATAAGAACATAAATAGCATTTACGATTTTAGAGAGATCGGTCCCTATTTGGATGAATCTTTAATTACGGTCTTCGAAAACAGTAGTCAGAATATTTAAGACAACAAGGACGTTTATGTGTGTGATTCATAGAGATCGTTTCAAAATAATACGACTCTAAGAACAAAGAAATTAGACAGCGACTCAAGTGGATTGAGCTTTACGAAGAAACTAAAAATGCAGGTCTGGTTTGCCGCAGGTGTGGTATATCCAGACCCACTCTTCGTAAATGGTTAAAACGATATAAAGAAAATGGTCTAGACGGTCTTCAGGACGTTTCTAAACGCCCTCATACCTCGCCAAATACTAAAATAAACCATCAGATAGAGGAATGGATTCTAAGCCTGAGAAAAGACAGGAAGCTTGGTGCGCGGAGAATCCAAAATGAACTTCTTCGCGAGCATAGTGTTCAATCATCGCTTGCTTCCATACATAAGGTGCTGACCAGACATGACGTTAAACCAATAGTATTTCAACGGAAGAAAAAAGACTTCATCCGTTACCAAAGACCCATTCCAAGTGATCGAGTGCAGATGGATACATGCAAAATCGCTCCTGGAATTTACCAATATACTGCTATTGATGACTGCTCTAGATATCGCGTACTGGATGTGTTTAACCGGAGGTCGGCAGCAAACACCCTTATTTTTATCGATAAGGTAATCGAGGAAATGCCATTTCCAATACAGCGAATACAAACCGACCGTGGTACAGAATTCTTCGCAGAGAAAGTTCAGCGAAAGCTGATGGATTATGGCATCAAATTTCGTCCTAACAAGCCTGGTTCTCCTCACCTGAATGGTAAGGTTGAAAGCAAAGAACCGACAAAGAAGAGTTTTATTCAACAGTAAACTTGAATCTAGACGAACTAAAAAACGAAACATTGCCCGAATGGCAGCATTACTACAACTGGCAACGGGCACATGGTTCGTTAAAGGGAAAAACGCCAATGGATATTGTCTGTGAAAGACTTGAACAAGCCCCACTTTGAGAAGAGGTTCACGAGGATTATATAACTTTTGCGTTAGGCATAACGGAACCTGTGAATTCTTGTACCGCTTGATGGATTTCATGCTCAGCTGGGTTTCTTTCAATTATTCCCAAGTTAAGTAACTTAATTCTGTCCGCTTCGTTTTTACTATGTACCACTGTCCCTCTGTGTCAGGATAGTTGTCGC